>JAZQRQ010000059.1:0-7295 GCA_045629665.1 Faecalimonas sp. | reverse complement strand
CCGCCGCCAAACATAACCGCTTTTTTCATTGTCATATTCCCCTTTCATATTACTTAAATAATTGACAATACTTTATGTACATTATACAATTATTCAGGATGGGTTTCAAGGATTTGGAGGATGATTTTTATGAAATGGATGAATAAATTAGAACGTAAATTTGGAAAATATGCAATACCGAATCTGATGTATTATATCATCATTTTATATGCGTTGGGCTTCGTATTAAATATGATTGCACCGGGATTTTATCAGAATTATCTGTCGCTTAATATGCATGCAGTGATGCAGGGACAGGTTTGGAGGTTGATTACGTTTATTGTACAACCGCCGCATACAAATTTGCTTTTTGTGGTATTTACACTATACCTTTATTATATGATTGGGCGCCAGCTAGAGTTTGCATGGGGCGTATTCCGCTTCAATCTGTATTTCTTCATGGGCGTATTGTTTCACATTGTGGCAGCACTACTTGTGTATTTACTATTCAATGCATCGCTACCTGTGGGAACTTACTATCTGAATATGTCGCTGTTTTTTGCATATGCGGCATTGAATCCGGATCAGCAGTTTTATCTGTTTATGATTATTCCGGTAAAAGTAAAATGGCTTGCGTGGATTGATGCGGCTTACTTTGGATATACTATTATTCAAGCATTTCTTCCAGCGTATGGCGGAGGATATTTTGGAATGTACTACAAGGCGTTTGCATTGGAAGCGTTCGTGTCATTCCTCAATTTCCTGTTGTTTTATTTTGCAAGCAGGAACTACAAGAAGTATTCACCAAAGGAAATGCACAGAAGACGTGTATATCATAAGGAAGTGAATGAGGCACGTCAGAATCAGCAGTATGCGAATGGTGCGAAGCATCGCTGTACCGTATGTGGACGCACGGAATTAGATGATCCGAACCTGGAATTCCGCTATTGTTCAAAATGCAGTGGTGCGCATGAATACTGTCAAGATCATTTGTTTACGCATGAACATATAAAATAATAGAAGGAGAACTAGATGAAGAAGACAAAGATTATTTGTACCATGGGTCCAAATACGAATGATAGAGAGTTAATGAAGAAGTTAGTGGAAAACGGCATGGACATTGCACGTTTTAATTTCTCGCATGGAGACCATGCAGAGCAGAAAGAGCGAATGGATATGTTAAAGAGCATTCGAGAGGAAGTGGGAAAACCGGTTGCGATTCTGCTTGATACAAAAGGGCCGGAGATTCGCACCGGTCTTTTAAAAGACGGCAAGAAGGTTATGCTTGAAGCCGGTCAGACATTTACGCTGACAACAGAGGTCATAGAAGGCGATGTGAGTCGAGTTTCCATTACTTATGATGGGCTTACAGAAGATGTGGAGATAGGGAAACACATTCTGATTGATGACGGCCTGATTGAATTAGAGGTAAAGAAGATTGTAGATACTGAGATTGTCTGTCAAGTGTTAAATGGCGGTGAACTTGGACAGAGAAAAGGTGTGAATGTGCCGAATATGCCGGTGAGACTGCCGGCGCTCACAGAAAAAGACCGTGAGGATATTGTGTTTGGTATTCAGCAGGGTGTAGATTTTATTGCGGCCTCTTTCGTGCGATCTGCAGAGGGAATTCTTGAGATCAAGGCACTTTTAAAAGAACACAAGGCTCCTTACATTCCGATCATTGCAAAGATTGAAAATGCAGAGGGAATTAAGAATATTGATGAGATTCTGCACTGTGCAGACGGCATTATGGTTGCGCGTGGAGACCTTGGCGTGGAGATTCCGGCGCAGGAGGTTCCGCATCTTCAAAAATGGCTGATTCAAAAATGTAATGACAATTATAAGCCTGTTATCACGGCAACACAGATGCTGGATTCCATGATTCGCAATCCTCGTCCGACAAGAGCTGAGGTGACTGACGTTGCAAATGCCGTGTATGACGGAACAGATGCAGTCATGCTTTCGGGAGAGACGGCGCAGGGAAAATATCCATTGGAAGCATTGCAGATGATGGTGGAGATTGTAAAGAACACGGAACAGCATTTGGATTACGATACATTGCTTTCCAAGGCTCAGGAGAATCGAAAGAAGAGTATATCCAGTGCCATTGGGTATTCATCTGTCGCTACGGCGGCAAGTCTTGGTGCAAGCTGTATTATTACGCCGACGGCATCCGGTGCCACAGCCAGAGTGGTTTCTAAGTTCAGACCGGAAGCCATGATTGTAGGTGTATCTCCGAACGAAGAGTCCCTTCGTCGTATGCAGATTTACCGAGGTGTATATCCTGTAAAATCAATTCCGTATCAGACCACCGATGAAATCTGTGATGAGGCTATCGACCTCGCAAAAGCAAAAGGATTTGCAGAGACCGGAGATGTCGTGGTTGTCACGGCAGGAATTCCTTCACCGAGCGTAAAGAAGGGCCGCGAGGGCATGAGCAATATGATGCGGATTGCGATTGTTGACTGAAGACAAGTAGACATTTTTGAGTGCCGCTCCATGGGCGAATTCTAAATTGATGTGTAAATTGATGTGCGCAATTGGTGTTTTGGGCATATGGCGAGAAATTTTGTTCCAGTACCCACGATTTTAGTGATTTGTGGGGTGTTTTGAATGAAGATTTCTCTATATACCCAAAACACTTGTTTTTTAGTAAAATTAGCACGATTTTGGGTATAAATATGAAAAAAATATTGTATATGCCCAAAGGGAAAAATAATCGATGATTTTATGTTAGAAGTAGGATTTTAGTGTTTACAAAATGATTCAAACAAGATATAGTTGTATTAAGAATATTAGAAAGGACGTGAATCTATGAAATTACCAAAATATGTTTCGGGAAGTATTCGTTTGGGCAAAAAGGAACATTGCGATGCAAATGCAGCACAAAGATTACACAATGAATTAGAAAAAGGTATACGCAGTATGAAAAAAGGTGATGTTTATACACTTGACGAGGCGTGGAAGGAGATTGATCTTATTTAATCATGGGTATAGAGTATACAATAAATATTTCTAAGGATGCTCTTAATGATATAACGTCTATCAAGAGATATATTCTTAACACATTTAAATACCGCGAATATGCGCAAAACTTTTCAATCAAAATCAAGAAATCAATTCAAAAATTAAAATTATTCCCAAGTGCAAACACAAAAACTGAATACTCAATTGAAGGATTAGATATTTATTATAAACCATGCAATACATATTTGATTTTTTATGTTGTGAATGACAAAGTAATTACTGTTATTCGAATTTTAAAAGATAGAATGTACTGGCAAAAAGTTATGCAACAAACGCAAAATCATTTGACCGATGTAAGGTAGTGTGGTACAATTTTACAGAAGAAAATTAAAGAAGAGCAGAGTAAGAATGTATGCGTTAAGTGCTTGCCGGACGGGGAGTTGTCGGTGGGACGAAGAGTAACACTCGCGGTATATGTTCTGCATCCCGCTGCTGCACATGACAGATATGATAAAGAAACACAAAAATACCTGCTATGCAGCTTTACGGACTACTGCAAAGGAGGTATTTTTTATGAGAAAATTACGACAACAATTTGTGGATTCATCAAAGGAAATGAAGAATCTAAACACTCTGGTACTCACAGCACTTTTTATTGCACTTGGGATTGTTCTCGGACAATTCAGTGTACAGATTACACAGGATGTAAAAGTGGGAATATCCTTCGTGGCAACCCAGCTTACAGCGACCTTATTCGGACCTGTTGTAGGCGGAATTATGGGCGGTGTGGCTGATATTCTGAAATTCATCATCAAGCCGACAGGAGCATTTTCGATTCTTTGGACACTCAATGCGATTGTAGGACCAATAATTTACGGAATGATGCTTTATAAAAAGAAATTCACACTTTGGCGTGTGCTTTTGTCAAAAGCAGTAGTTGCAATTGTAGTCAATGTGTTTATGTCTTGTACATGGTCTGCGGTTCTTTATGGCAGTGCATTTTTGGCAGTGATACCGGTGAAGCTCTTGCAACAGGCAATTCAAGTACCTGTTCAATCGATTATTTTTTATTTATTCGTAAAAGCTTTGCAAAAAGCGAAAGTATTTCCGCAACTGAGATAGACAGAAAGTTTTATTGTGTGCTATAATAGTAGAATGATTTTTTGGGAGGTTTGCGCTATGAGTTACGCAGATAAAGTTTTTATTGAGATGTGTCGAGACATCATTGATAACGGTGTCAGCACAGAGGGAGAAAAGGTTCGCCCGAAATGGGAGGATGGTACATATGCCTATACCATGAAAAAGTTCTGCGTGGTCAATCGCTATGATTTATCAAAGGAATTCCCGGCGCTCACACTCCGTCGCACAGGAATTAAGAGCTGTGTGGACGAGCTTCTGTGGATTTGGCAGAGAAAGTCAAACAACATTCATGATTTGAAGCCGCACATTTGGGATAGTTGGGCAGATGAGGAAGGCTCGATCGGCAAGGCTTACGGCTATCAGATGGGTGTAAAACATCAGTACAAGGAAGGCATGATGGACCAGGTGGACCGCGTGCTCTATGATTTAAAACATAATCCATACAGCCGTCGTATTATGACGAATATTTATGTGCATCAGGATCTGCATGAGATGAATCTCTATCCATGTGCATACAGCATGACCTTTAATGTGACAAAAAAAGAAGGTTCTGATAAATTAGTATTAAATGCAATCTTGAATCAGCGTTCACAGGATGTCCTTGCGGCAAATAACTGGAATGTATGTCAATACGCAGTGCTTGTGCATATGTTTGCGCAGGTTTCTGATATGGAAGTGGGAGAGTTCGTACATGTAATTGCGGATGCTCACATTTACGACAAACACATTCCACTCGTGGAAGAACTGATTTCCAGAGAACCATATCCGGCACCGAAGTTCTGGCTGAACCCTGAGATTAAGAACTTCTATGACTTTACACCGGATGATGTGCGCCTTGACGACTACGAGACAGGACCACAGATTAAGGATATACCAATCGCCATTTAGGAGGAAATACTATGAATTTAATTGTTGCAGTAGACAAGAACTGGGCAATCGGAAAAGAGAATAAATTACTCGTCAGCATTCCGCAGGATATGAAGTTCTTCCGCGAGACAACGATGGGCAAGGTTGTTGTGATGGGAAGAAAGACTTTGGAGAGTTTTCCGGGCGGACAACCGCTTAAGAAGAGAACGAACATCGTTATTACAAGAGATAAGAATTACAGCGTGAAGGACGCTATCGTTGTTCACAGTGTTGAAGAGGCATTGGAAGAACTTAAGAACTATAATAGTGAGGATATCTATGTCATCGGTGGCGAGAGCATTTACAGACAGATGTTACCACACTGCCACGTTGCACATGTGACGAAGATTGATCATGCTTACGAGGCAGACACTTATTTCCCGAACCTTGATGAGAATGAGGAATGGGTTGTGACAGGCGTGAGTGATGAGCAGACATATTTTAATTTAGAATATGAATTTGTGAGATATGAGAGAGTGAAATAGACTATGAAGAAGATTACCGGCAATAAATTACTCGTAAAGGCTCTGAAGGAAGAAGGAGTAGATATCCTCTTCGGTTATCCGGGAGCTTGTACTATTGATATCAGTGATGAATTATATAAACAGGACTACACGAAGGTTGTGCTTCCAAGACATGAGCAGGCGCTTGTCCATGCGGCAGATGCCTATGCGCGTTCCACAGGAAAAGTGGGCGTGTGCTTAGTGACGAGTGGACCAGGTGCGACGAACCTTGTAACAGGGATTGCTACGGCAAATTATGACAGTGTACCGCTTGTATGCTTCACGGGCCAGGTTGCAAGACATCTAATTGGAAACGATGCATTCCAGGAAGTTGATATTGTAGGAATTACAAGAAGTATCTGTAAATATGGTGTAACCGTACAGCGCAGAGAGGATTTGGGAAGAATTATCAAAGAAGCATTCCATATCGCAAGGACCGGAAGACCGGGTCCTGTTGTAGTTGACCTTCCAAAAGACGTGATGGCAGAACTTGGGGATGCAGAGTATCCGGAGACTGTGAATATTCGCGGTTACAAGCCGAATCCGGGCGTTCATATCGGTCAATTAAAACGAGCAATTAAGATGCTTAAAAAAGCCGAGAAACCATTATTCCTCGCAGGTGGTGGAGTGAATATCGCAGGTGCAAATGAGAACTTTACGAAGATTGTAGATATTACAAAGATTCCGGTTGTCACAACAATTATGGGACGAGGTGCAATTCCGACAGACCATCCAATGTATATCGGGAACCTGGGTATGCACGGAATGTATGCAGCCAACATGGCAGTCGGTGAATGTGACCTTCTGTTCTCAATCGGAACAAGATTTAATGACAGAATCACAGGTAAACTTCACGAATTTGCTCCAAATGCGCAGATTGTACATATCGATATTGATACAGGTTCTATTTCAAGAAATGTTCATGTAGATGTACCGATTGTTGCAGATGCAAAAGAAGCAACCGAAAAGATATTAGAGTATGTGGAAGAGAACGAACAGGCTGAATGGCTTGCTCAGATTGAAGGTTGGAAAGAGGAGCATCCGCTGACAATGAAGAATCAGGTAAAACTGACTCCACAAAAAATTATTGAGACCATTAACGAGACATTTGATGAGGCAATTGTCGTGACAGACGTTGGACAGCATCAGATGTTTACAACACAATATTTGGCACTGAATGAGAAGAAACAGCTTCTTACTTCCGGAGGACTTGGAACCATGGGTTACGGCTTCCCGGGTGCAATCGGTGCGAAACTCGGCAACCCGGACACACCTGTTATTATGATAGCAGGAGACGGCGGTATGCAGATGAATATTCAGGAGTTTGCAACAGCCGTGCTTCAGGAACTGCCGGTTATCTTATGTGTATTTAACAACACCTATCTCGGAATGGTTCGCCAGTGGCAGAAGTTATTCTACGGCAAGCGTTATTCCATGACATGTTTACGTTCCGGCAAAGCATGTGAAGGCAAATGTGGAATGGAAGGGTGTGAATGCCCGCCATATACACCGGACTTTGTGAAACTTGCAGAGAGTTATGGTGCAAAGGGACTTCGCGTGTTTAAGCCTGAAGATGTAAAGGCGGCTTTTGAAGAGGCACGTCAGAATACAAAGACACCAACACTGATTGAGTTCATTATCGACCCGGAAGACTTGGTATATCCGATGGTAAAACCGGGCGGAACATTAGAAGAACTCATTATGGATTGTTAGGAAGGAGGACTTGAGCGATGAATGGGACAATGAAAAAAAGATGGATTTCGTTATTCGTAGAGAATCAGGTCGGTGTACTTCCTAAGA
>JAZQRQ010000058.1:0-44195 GCA_045629665.1 Faecalimonas sp. | reverse complement strand
AACATAAAACACTATAAACCAAAATGAAACAGAAAGAGAGGACAAGAGAAACATGGGAACAATTATCGGAGAAGGCATTACATTTGATGATGTGCTTTTGGTACCTGCTTATTCAGAGGTGATTCCAAATCAAGTAGATTTGTCTACAAACTTAACAAAGAAGATTCGCTTAAACATTCCAATGATGAGTGCAAGTATGGATACGGTAACAGAACATCGTATGGCTATTGCAATGGCTCGTCAGGGTGGTATTGGTATTATTCATAAAAATATGTCTATCGAAGCTCAGGCAGAAGAGGTGGACAAGGTAAAACGTTCAGAGAACGGAGTTATCACAGACCCATTTTCATTGTCTCCGGAACATACATTACAGGACGCGAACGAGTTGATGGCAAAATTCCGTATCTCAGGCGTTCCGATAACAGAAGGAAAAAAATTAGTTGGTATTATTACGAACCGTGATTTGAAATTTGAAGAGGATTTTACAAAGAAAATCAAAGAGTCTATGACTTCAGAAGGGCTTATCACAGCACCGGAAGGAATTACTTTGGAAGAAGCAAAACAGATTCTTGCAAAAGCCAGAAAAGAGAAATTACCGATTGTTGATAAAGACTTCAACTTAAAAGGTTTGATTACAATTAAGGATATTGAAAAACAGATCAAATATCCGAACTCAGCAAAAGATGCCCAAGGACGTCTCCTCTGTGGCGCAGGTGTCGGTATTACAGCTGACGCACTTGCACGTGTAGATGCACTTGTAAAAGCGAAAGTTGATGTAATCGTTCTTGACTCTGCACACGGACATTCTGCAAATGTAATCCGTTGCGTGAAGATGGTAAAAGAAAAATATCCGGAACTTCAGGTTATCGCCGGTAACGTGGCAACAGGTGAAGCTACAAGAGCGCTGATTGAAGCAGGAGCAGATGCAGTTAAGATTGGTATTGGACCAGGTTCTATCTGTACAACACGTGTCGTTGCAGGTATTGGTGTTCCGCAGATTTCTGCAATCATGGATGCTTATACAGTAGCAAAAGAGTACGGTGTTCCGATTATCGCCGATGGTGGTATTAAGTACTCAGGAGATATGACCAAAGCAATCGCAGCAGGTGCGAGCGTATGTATGATGGGAAGTCTTCTTGCAGGGTGTGATGAAAGCCCTGGAGATTTCGAATTATTCCAAGGAAGGAAATACAAAGTATACCGTGGTATGGGTTCTATCGCAGCTATGGAAAACGGAAGCAAAGACCGTTACTTCCAGGCAGATGCGAAGAAGTTAGTTCCGGAAGGTGTAGAAGGACGTGTTGCATACAAAGGTATGTTGGAAGATACCGTATTCCAAATGCTCGGTGGACTTCGTTCCGGTATGGGTTACTGCGGAACTCCTACAATTGAAGAATTGAAGGAGAGAGGTAAATTCGTGAAGATTTCGGCAGCTTCTCTGAAAGAAAGTCATCCACATGACATTCACATTACAAAAGAAGCTCCAAACTACAGTGTAGATCAAGCATAGTGAAAACTTATGATGGGGTACGTTTTGGGACGTACTCCATTTTGCATTATGGAATTAAAGAAATCATAAGAAAATCTTTATGTTTTTATTTCGGAAATAGTGCTATAATGAGTACATCTGGTAGACGAATGAGGAGATTGAAATGGCAAGAAAGCGACGTAAAGCTCGAAGAAAAACAAGGTTTTTAAGAAGAGTGCGCCTTTATACACGTGTGGGAATGTTTTTGTTGATATCTATTATGGTTGTGCTAATGGGAATGAAGTTCTTTGAAGTCGGACCATTCGAGAGTAAATATGTGGAACAGGACGACGCCGATATGAAGATTGCGAAGCCGAGTATGGATGTCAGACTTTTGACAGTCAATCCATATTCCAGACCGGGCACACAGAGCGATAAGATTGAGAGCATTGTCATCCACTATACAGCGAATCCCGGAACATCTGCAGAACAAAACCGTAATTATTTCGAAGGGTTAAAGGATTCAAGAAAGACGAGAGCAAGTAGTCACTTTATCGTAGGTCTGAAGGGCGAGATTGTTCAGTGTGTTCCGACGTGGGAGGTTGCATATGCTTCCAATGACCGCAACTCAGATACAGTATCCATCGAAACCTGTCATAAGACAAGTGACGGAAGTTATACACAGGCAACTTATGAGTCGATGGTACAACTGACTGCGTGGCTCTGTGAAAAGTTTGGGTTGACAGAAGAGGATGTCATTCGGCATTATGATATTACAGGTAAGATATGTCCGAAGTATTTTGTGGAGAACGAAGATGCCTGGAAGCAATTTAAGGCTGATGTAAAAACAGTGCTGGAGGCTTAAGTGACATGAAAAATATATTTTTAATTGGATATATGGGGACCGGAAAAAGTACGGTTGCCGCTTATATGGCGAAGCAATACGGCATGGAAGTTGTGGAAATGGACCGGATGATTGCGGACCGAGAAGGGATGAGCATCTCAGATATCTTTGCGAAGCAAGGAGAGGAATATTTCCGTGATGTAGAGACAAAACTTTTACAGGAGATATGCTTGCAAGAAAACAAAGTAGTATCCTGTGGTGGAGGCGTTGTGCTCCGCAGTGACAATGTGGAGATGATGAAAAAAAGAGGCACGATTGTCTTGCTCTCAGCAAGGCCGGAGACGATTTTGGAACGAGTGAAAGATGATAACAGTCGTCCGTTGCTTGAGGGTAATAAGACAGTTGATTTTATCAGTGAAATGATGGAAAAGCGTCGTGAGAAATACGAAGGAGCGGCAGATATCATTATTCAGACAGATGGCAAGCAGATTGCCGACATTTGCAATGAAATATATGAACAAATCGAGAGAGAAGGAGAAGCGTGATGTTTGAAACATTTTTCCCAGATGAGTATGTGGCTTCCACATATGTGATACCATTCGAAAAACTATATGAAGAGGGATATCGAGGAATTATTTTTGATATTGACAATACGCTTGTGATGCATGGAGCGCCGGCTGACGAGCGTGCAAAGAAACTGTTCGCAAGACTAAAGGAACTCGGATTTGCATGTTGCTTGCTCTCGAACAATCAGGAACCAAGAGTAAAGATGTTCAACCGGGATGTACAGGTGAATTACATTTTTAATGCTCACAAACCATTAACCGTAAATTATGAAAAGGCGATGGAACTGATGGGAACAGATAAGAGTAATACTATTTTCATCGGTGACCAACTCTTTACCGATGTGTGGGGAGCAAAACGCACCGGCATTCGAAATATTCTGGTAAAGCCGATTCATCCGAAGGAAGAGATTCAGATTGTGTTTAAGAGACGATTAGAGAAGATTGTATTGTATTTTTATAAGAGAAGTAAGAAATAAAGAAATCCTGCCAATCTTTAGTTTGGCAGGATTTTGTTATATTAGGTAAAATACTTGGTTTTGATAATATCCACCGGCATATCTTGTCCGGTCCATATCTTAAATGCCTCAGCCCCTTGATAGAGTAGCATGTATAGTCCATTAAAAGTTGGACATCCGGCTTCTTTTGCAAGTTTCATGAGTTTCGTCTCACGCGGGTTATAGATGATATCCGATACAATTAAATCTTTATGGAAGATGGAAGTATCATTGATGATGGAATTGTCTATATCCGGCGCCATACCAACAGAAGTGGCGTTTGTAAGGATGGAACTCTCGCTGATTTCATGTCTTAAGCGAGACTCATCGTCCAAATCATACAGGTTCACCTTGCATGAAGAGTGTTCTTTTAATTTCTCAATAATGTTTTTTGCCCGGTCGTAAAATTTGCTTGTACTGCGACTGAATACAGATATCTCTGACAGACCATCCAAAGCGGCCTGTACGAAGATAGAAGTCGAAGCACCGCCTGCACCGAGTAGTGTCATTTTCTTTCCGATAATATTGTGGCCTGCGTCCGATACAGCACGCATATATCCGGTGCCGTCTGTGGTATATCCTGTTAAAATCCCATTATTGTTTACAACTGTATTGACCGCACCGATAATCTCAGCGGCAGGAGATAGCTTGTCGCACAGTGTTGCCATAATATTCTTGTTCGGCATGGTTACGTTGTAACCACGCACATTTAAAGTGCGTAAGCCTTCTACTACAGCCTTCATACCATCCTGGCCGACTTCAAATGCGAGATAGACGCAGTCCATATCCAATTGGCGAAATGCTTCGTTGTGCATCTGCGGGGAGATGCTGTGTGAAATTGGGCTTCCGAGTAAACCGAAAACCTGTGTGTGTCCTGTAATCTCTTTCATTGTAGATTCACCTCTTTTACTGATTACTTCTTAACAGTAAAGCGAAAAAGCAAAAATGTCAAGGAGTGGTTGAAATGAAAGCGATTTTATCTTATGATAGAAGTAACGAAAAGACGGAGGGAAATAGCATGAAGCCGATTATGGTCAGAAACGTGAGCATCGGTGAGGGGATGCCGAAAATATGTGTTCCGATTGTGGGGAAAACAAGAGAAGAGATTCTCATGACAGCAAAAGAGATTCTGAATGTGCCTGCGGATTTGGTAGAGTGGCGTGTGGATTACTTTGAGTCCGTGTTTGAGATGCAGAAGGTTGTGGCCCTTTCGGCAGAACTGAGGGAGATGCTCGGGGATATGCCGATTCTATTTACATTTCGAACCAAGAAAGAGGGCGGAGAGAAAGAACTCAATCCGAGAGTGTATGCGATGCTCGCTCGGATGATGATTGCAAGCGGCAATATTGACCTTGTGGATGTCGAAGTGTTTGCAGAAGAAAAAGAGGCTTTATCTATCATTGAGGCGGCCCATAAATACGGAGTAAAGGTTGTGGGTTCCAATCATGATTTTGCAAAGACGCCTGACAAGGATGAAATTATACGAAGATTTTGTTATATGCAAAGTGTTGGAGTAGATATTCCTAAGATTGCAGTTATGCCACAGAATAAAACAGATGTGCTGACACTTCTGTCCGCAACAGAGGAGATGGTTTCTAAACATGCAGACCGACCGATTGTTACGATGTCAATGTCCGGGATAGGGACTGTGAGCAGAATTGCGGGAGAGATATTTGGTTCTGCAATTACTTTTGGCGCATTGGAAAAAGCATCTGCTCCGGGGCAGATTCGAGTGGAGGAACTGAAAAATATATTAGAAATTATGCATAAAGAACTTTAATTTGGAAAAAAGGCTTGAAAAAATACACATTATCATTTAGAATAAGACAATGAGTATGCGCTGCAATATGATGAAAATATGCAGAGTAAAATTAGGAGGACAATTATGATTAGCGCAAGTGATTTTAGAAACGGTATTACATTCGAGATTAATGGACAACCACATGTAATTCTTGAATTCCAACATGTAAAACCAGGTAAAGGTGCTGCCTTTGTAAGAACAAAATATAAAAACATTTTGACAGGAGCTACAAGAGAAGAAGCATTTAACCCGAATGACAGATTCCCAAAAGCGCATATTGAGAAAAAGAAAATGCAGTACTTATATAACGATGGAGAACTTTACTACTTCATGGACCCTGAATCTTATGATCAGATTCCTCTTGCTTATGACGAAGTGGCAGAAGCAATCAAATATGTAAGAGAGAATGATGAAGTTACAATTCAGTTCTTCCAAGGGAAAGCATTCAGCGTAGAAGCACCGAACTTTGTAAGTCTTAAGATTACAGAAACAGAACCTGGTGTAAAAGGTAATACGGCAACAAACGTAACAAAACCTGCTACAGTTGAGACTGGTGCAACTGTTATGGTTCCTATCTTTATCGAGGAAGGTGAAGTAATCCAAATCGATACAAGAACAGGTGATTACTTAGGTAGAGCAAAAGAATAATTCATAATAAATCAGGAGTATGATTTGAATCATACTCCTTTTGTTTTTAGAGGAAACCTTTACGATAAAGTTTTTGTACTGCTATTGTAGTAATATACAGAATCAGATAAAAATTCCTCTTCGTCCACCTGCGTCTGATTCACTTCCGCAATTATTTCATTCAGGTGTTCTCTGGAAGGGCTGTTGCTTTCCGGAACAATAATCATCTCATGGATGCTACTCGGAAGAAGATAGTAATTTTCGCCGATTTCCTCATAGATTTTTTCTAACATTCCATTATACAGAATGCATGCGGCACCAAAACTTCGAAGAGAATTGGTGAGGACAAACATCAAGTCTTCAATGGCCTCCTGTTCGCTGTAGCTGGTCCCCATAAGCTCGTCAATTACAATCTGCATAGGCTTAAAGCATGCAGGAAGAAGAACAGGTGCATTACAAAAGGCACTTTGCTGAACATCATCTAATGCAACGTCCCAAAGTTCTAATAACTCTTGAGTAATTGGTATGGTAGCTGTGCCGGAATCGTCGACCTCGAATAAGATATAAAAGACGATAGCGAAATCAAGATATGCGATATAAGGCATGTGTTTTAGTAAGGCTTCGTTTTTTTCGGCGTGAATCAGTTTGTACACAATCTTAGAACGCATTGTTTCATAGTCTTTTACAGTGTGCACATCCCATGTGTGTTCAAACTTCACTTCATGATAAACGTCCAATAGGTTTTGCACAATATCATCAATTTCGAAGCCGTTTTCGAATTGTTTATAGTATTCCTCCAGATAAATGGTAGGGGAAACGTTGATGCGTCCGTCAATAATTGTGAGACCAACTCGTTCCACGCCATTGTTTTTCAGTGCAGTATGTATTTGCAGGCTCATACCTTCGCCTAATGCTAATGCAACCTTGTCTTTTACAAGAATTACAAATTGCTGATAATTCATAAAACTCCTTTCTTCATTTTTAGCACAATTCCGGTGGAAATAGGACGGATGCCGTCCGTGAAATAAATAGATAAATATTATGGTTTTTTGATTATAACGCAGAGACAATAAAAAAGCAATCCCTTTACTTTACATTTTCAGGTAAATATGTTACCATTGACAATGTCGTTAAGACGGATACACCTATAGCTCAGGGGATAGAGCACCGCCCTCCGGAGGCGGGTGCGGCGGTTCGAATCCGCCTAGGTGTGTTTCTGTGCATGCAGATATTTTAATGAGTTCGCTCGCGAACTCTTTTTTCAATGAAAGGAATTACTATGACAGGATATAAAAAAGCATTTCGCAAGGCATTTCCATACACAATCCCAGTTTTAACCGGTTATCTGTTTATCGGAATTGCCTTTGGCGTCATGTACGCAGAAAAAGGATATTCTTTCCTGTGGGCGATACTGATGAGTCTCTTGGTCTACGCAGGTTCCGGTCAGTATCTGGCAGTGAATTTTTTTGTGCCGGGATTTTCATTTATTCAAGTGATTTTCCTGACATTTATGGTGAATGTCAGACACATATTCTATGGCATATCGCTCCTGGAAAAATTCAATAAAATGGGCAAAAAGCGTTGGTACATGATTTTTGGTTTGACCGACGAGACATATTCACTACTATGTACGACCAATGTGCCGGAAGATGTGGAAGAGGACAAATTCCTCTTTGCAATCTCAATTATGAACCAGTCTTATTGGGTTCTTGGTTCAGCAATCGGTGCAATTGCGGGAACAGTTCTTCCGATTAATTCGGAGGGAATTGATTTTGCGATGACAGCACTCTTTGTTGTGATTTTTGTAGAGCAGTGGATGGATAGAAAGAACCGTATTCCGGAGCTCATTGGAGTGGCAGTAGCGATTGTTGTACTCACGATATTTGGTGCAAGCAGTTTTGTCCTGCCTGCAATGCTGGCTATTGTTGCTTTGCTATTTGTTGGGAGAAAGAAATTGGATAAGGAGGATGAGGTATGCCATTAAGTGCGGGAACATCATTTTTGATTATTTTATTGGTTGCACTCACTACATTCGCAACGCGCGTCGCTCCTTTTCTGATTTTTCCAAAAGGGAAAGAGATTCCAAAGACGATTCAGTATCTTGGAAAGGTACTAACACCGGCAATTATCGGTATGCTTGTGGTGTATTGCCTGAGAAATACGACCATTTTGTCTACACCGCACGGGATTCCGGAGCTGATTGCAGTTATTGTGGTGGCGGTGCTTCATGTGTGGAGACGAAACAACCTGCTCAGTATTGGCGTGGGAACTGTGCTTTACATGGTGCTGATTCAGACAGTTTTTTAAAACAGTGTTGTTGCAACCGAGACGTTGTGTTAAAATAGTAGAAATGAGAGACAACTGGGAGGAAATATGAAAAAGTTAGTTGAGATATTGACTTATGAAGTAGAAGCAGCTTTTGAGAAAGCAGGCTATGACAAACAGTATGCGAAGGTGACGCTTTCAAACAGACCGGACCTTTGTGAGTATCAGTGTAATGGCGCGATGGCAGCTGTGAAGGTGTACCGCAAGGCACCGATTATGATTGCTAACGATGTGGTTGCAGCATTGGAAGGTAGTATGTGTATTGAAAAGGTGGAGGCGGTAAATCCGGGATTTATTAACATCACATTGGATGCGGAATTTGTTGCTTCCTACTTGAAGAAAATGAATACAGAGGACAAGCTTGGCGTTGGAGAGCCGGAGCATAAGAAGACGATTATGGTGGATTACGGCGGTGCAAACGTAGCTAAGGCACTTCACGTAGGACATTTGAGACCTGCCATTATCGGCGAGAGTGTGAAGCGCATCGGCAGATATGTGGGGCATGAAGTAATCGGTGACGTTCATCTTGGGGACTGGGGTTCTCAGATGGGACTTGTCATGATGGAACTTAAAAGAAGGCAGCCGGAACTTCCTTACTTTGATGAAAGTTTTAAAGGGGAATATCCGACAGAATCTCCATTTACCATAGAAGAACTTGGTGAAATCTATCCGACTGCAAGTGCGTATGCGAAGGAAAATGAAGCGTTCAAAGAAGCAGCACTTCAGGCGACTTATCAACTTCAAAACGGACACAGAGGATATACAGCACTTTGGAGACACATTATGGATGTTTCGTTGCCGGACCTTAAGAAGAACTACAGCAATTTGAATGTGGAATTTGACTTGTGGAAAGGTGAAGCGGATGCGAAGCCATACATCGCAGACATGGTAGAGTATCTCAAGAAAGAAGGCTATGCGCATGAGGATCAGGGAGCCCTTGTTGTGGATGTCAAAGAAGAGACAGATACAAAAGAGATTCCACCATGTATGATTTTAAAATCAGACGGTGCGGCTCTCTATGCGACAACAGACCTTGCGACTTTGGTAGAGCGTGAAAAGGTGTACAAGCCTGACCAGGTCATCTATGTAACGGACAAGCGTCAGGAGATGCATTTTGAGCAGGTATTCCGCTGTGCGAAGAAGACAGGTATCGTTCGCCCGGAGACAGAACTGAAGCATATCGGTTTTGGTACGATGAACGGAAAAGACGGCAAGCCGTTTAAGACAAGAGATGGTGGCGTGATGCGTCTTTCTGAACTAGTGGGCGATATCAACAGTAAGATGTATGAAAAGATTGTGGAGAATCATGCAATCGAGGAAACTGAGGCGAAGGAGACTGCAAAAAAGGTTGGACTTGCTGCGCTTAAATACGGCGATTTGTCGAACCAGGCTGCAAAGGATTATGTGTTTGATGTAGACCGTTTCATTTCTTTTGAAGGAAATACAGGACCGTACATTTTGTACACAATTGTACGAATCAAGTCTATCTTAAATAAATACGAAGAGACGGGAAACAAAGTAGCAGATTGTCAGATTCAAAAATCAGAATCTGCAAGCGAGAAAGCATTGATGCTTGAAGTTGCAAAGTTCAATCTTGTCATGGAAAATGCCTATGAAGAACTTGCACCGCATAAGGTTTGCGCTTATATTTATGATTTAGCAAATGCATTTAACCGTTTCTATCATGAGACAAAGATTCTTTCTGAAGAAAACGAGACAAGAAAAGCAGGCTTTATTGCACTTCTTGCTATTACGAAACGCGTGTTAGAGGCATGCATTGATGTGCTTGGTTTTGAAGCACCGGAAAGGATGTAAAAAAGTGACAGAAAAGTTATTTTATGAAGACAGCCATATGATAACCTTCTCTGCAGTTGTAACAGCTTGTGAAAAAGTAGGAGACTATTATGAGGCAGTTCTAGACAGAACTGCCTTTTTTCCGGAAGGTGGCGGACAATATGCAGATACCGGTTTCATTGATGGCGTGAAAGTATTGGATGCACACGAGCGAGACGGTGTCATCTATCACAAAGTAGAGAGAGAACTACTTGTAGGGAAGCAGGTAGAGGGAAGGATTGACTGGGAAGAACGTTTTTCAAAAATGCAGCACCATTCCGGAGAGCATATTGTGTCCGGTCTTGTGAATGCAATCTACGGCTATGACAATGTGGGCTTTCATATGGGGAAAGACGCTGTAACGATGGACTTTAACGGCGTGTTATCGAAAGAACAGCTTCGAGAGATTGAGCACAAGGCAAATGAAGCAGTTGTAAAGAATCTGGATATTCAGGTTTTGTATCCGTCCAGGGAGGAACTTACAAAGATACAATACCGCAGTAAAATCGAGATTGAAGGCCAGGTGCGTATTGTGGTTATTCCAGGATATGATACTTGTGCCTGTTGTGCACCTCATGTCAATCAGACCGGAGAAATCGGTGTTATTAAACTTGTCGGTGTTCAGAATTATAAAGGTGGCGTGCGTGTGTCCATGTTATGTGGATTCCGTGCAATTGCTGATTATGAAAAGAAATCAGAGAGTACCAAAAGTATCTCTGTCATGCTTTCGGCAAAAGAAGATGAGATTGTAGATGAAGTGGCAAAATTAAAAGAAGAGCTTGCCATGCAAAAGGGGAAAGTGGCAGAAATACAGAAAAACCTGTTGCAATATAAAGTAGAGACGATTGCCGATGGGGAGCCTTTTATCGTGCTGTTTGAATCCGACTTATCCGGAGAAGCGCCGAGAGAACTGGTGAATCTGTTGTTGGCAAAAGGCACAGAAGTCGGCGTGGTATTTGCAGAGACAGGATTTGAGCAGTATCGTTATGTGATTGGTAGCAAAACGACGGATGTAAGACCATTTGCAAAAGTTTTCAACGAGAAATTTGCAGGCAGAGGTGGCGGTAAGCCGGAGATGGTACAGGGGTCAGTCAGTGGCAATGCGGATGCAATCAGGGAGGCAGTGGAATTATGCAGAAAAGAGATGTGTTAAGACACGTTGGAATCGTGGCAATTCTAAGTGTTGCAGTTTCGGTTGGACTGAATATCCTGCTTCTTCTTATCAATCTGCCACAGTACAGTGAACGGTATCAGGAAGTCACTGTAATGCTCTATACGCCTCCGTTTTGGCAACAGCTTTTATCAAGCGGACTGTTGATTCCGATTGTAGAGGAATTGTTGTTCCGTGGGGGCGTGTTCCGTGTGCTTCGCAGGTGGATTTCATTTCCATGGGCAATGATTATTTCTGCAGTGGTGTTCGGCGTATATCACGGCAATCTGGTACAGTTTATTTATGCAGGGCTCTGCGGTGTGCTGTTAGCATATCTTTATGAGAAATATCATGCTATCCTTGCACCGATTCTGTCACATGCAGCGATGAATATAGTTGCCATTATTTTGACACAGATGGGAGTATTTGCAGAAATCCTGAAGAGTGGTATCGTGGCGCTTTTGGTAATGCTTTTTTGCGGTGTGTGTGGAATGGCTGTTTTTCTAAGACTCCAAAAAATGGATGTTACAAAAGTGTTAAAAATATATTGCAAAGAATAGGGTAATGATATATAATTTCTTTTGGAATATGAAACATGAACGAGATAATATAAAGGTGAAATATGAAGAAATTTGGAAAAATTTTAATGATATCATTGCTGATTAGTTCAATCTTTGCATCAACTGTGTCAGCGACATCTCTCAGAGATGAGAAGAAGAAAGCGGAAGACAAGTTGAAGTCCTTGGAAAAAAAGATGGATACACTTGCGAAAAATATCAATAATGCAGAGGAAGAACTGATTAAGGTTGGTGCAGCGATTATTGAGGCGGAAGAGGATTTAGCAGAGGCAGAAGCACTGGAACAGGAACAGTATGAGGCTATGAAGCACCGTATTGTCGTAATGTATGAAAATGGGACAGGCGGTATGCTGGCAAAAGTCCTTGAATCCGGAAGCATTGCAAAGATGCTGCAAGAGATGGAGAACGTACAGACTCTTCACGAGTATGACAGAAAGCAGTTGGATGAATTTGTAAAGAATAAAGAGAAGATTGTTGCACTGAAAGAATCTTTAGAAAAAGATATGGCAACGCTTGAAAAGAAACAGGCTAAGTTTGAAAAAGAGAAAAAAGAGTTAAATAAACTGATTGATGACGCAGAGGATGATGTAAAGGATATCAACGACAGAATTCGAAGGGCAGCGGCATCAGCAAGCAGTAATAAGAACAGTGGTTCTAATTATGTTCCACCTGTAGGTGCCGGTGGTGGTTCTGCAATTGTTGCAGCAGCTTATAAATATTTGGGAGTTCCTTATAGATATGGTGGAACCAGCATGAGTGGTATTGATTGCTCGGGGCTGGTTATGAGAGCACATCAGGCAGCCGGTATTCCAGTTGCCAGAACATCAGGATCCATCGGATGTGGTGGACGAGCAGTCTCTAAGGCAGACAGACAACCGGGTGATGTGGTTTGTTATTCGGGCCATGTAGGAATCTACGTTGGAAATGGCATGATGATTCATGCACCGCAGACAGGTGAAGTGGTAAAGGTTGTTCCTGTTTACAGGTCACCGTGGTACAGAAGATATTGGTAGAATATTTTAGAACGGTATAAAAGCTCAAATGTTAGTGAAGATAACATTTGAGCTTTCTTATTTGCTGAACAACATTGTTGGTCCCACGCCAGCAGTTGGCGTGTAGTTTGTCATCAGAACTTACATGGTGATGAAATCTTTAATTTGGTTATAGACGATATCCATAAGTTTTGTTCTTGCCTCCACGCTTGCCCACGCGATATGTGGGGTGATGAGGAGACGCTTACTGTCTTTGATATGGAGGAACGGGCTGTTTGGATTCATCGGCTCTTCTGTGAGTACATCCAGACCAGCCGCCGCAATCACATGATTGTCAATCGCATCCGCAAGAGCTGGCTCATCAACGATAGCCCCGCGTCCCACATTGATGAAGATGGCACTGGATTTCATTTTATCGAATGCTTCGGCATTCATCAGTTTTTCAGTCTCCGGTGTAAGTGGAGCGTGAACGGAAACAATATCTGAAGTTGCAAGCAGGGTCTCAAAGTCTACTTTTGTGTAGCCTTCCTGCGTATTCTTTCCCGTAGTAGAATAGTAGATGACATTTGCACCGAACATCTTAGCGATGTCAGCGACACGTCTTCCGATATTGCCAAGACCGATGATACCCCAGGTCTTTCCGCTTATTTCATGAAAATGTTCTGCAAAGTGCGTAAAAGAGGTATCATTGGCATATTTGCCATCCTTTACGTAAGCATCATAATAATTCAATTTTTCAAGCAGATAGAACAGCATGGCAAAGGTGTGTTGTGCCACCGATTCTGTCGAGTATCCTGCGACATTTCTCCAGGCAATTCCGTTCTGAACCAGATATGGTTTGTCTAGGTTGTTCGTACCTGTTGCAGTGACACAAACTAACTTGAGGTGTTTTGCGTTTCCCACACTGCTTTCGTTAATTGTACATTTATTCGTGATAATCACATCAGCATCCGAGACACGCTCTGGAATCTGCTCCGGGGTAGTGAAGTCATAGCACACAAACTCTCCCAATTCGCTGTATTTTGATAAATCTATATCTTCGCCGACACTTTTGGCGTCCAAAAATACAATTTTCATGTTCAAAGTTCTCCTTCATTTCTCGAATCATAGAAATATTATAAAGATTATAAGAAAAGTTGTCAAATTGGGTGTCTTATCCAATTGACAAGTTATGTAATATTTTTGTATAATAATTAAAGATATTGTAAATTTGGGGAGAAATATTTTATTAAGGGGCGATAGGATGAAATTATTGGGGAGAAAACGCTTAAGAACTTGTCTTAGCATGTTACTGATAGTAACGTGTTTTTTGGCGAGTTTTTCTTTTTATATAGATTCAGAAGCAACAAATACCATTGGAATCGTAAGATTTAAAAGTTCGGACGATTTAGTGGATTATGTTGAAGTAGATTCGGGGAGGACAGGATATTTCAATTACAAATATGGTGCGGATGCTGCCTATATTCGAACAGAGGGTAGTGGGGCACAAGAATATGTTATCTGTAAATTGGCAGGTGTGGTAATGAAAGTAAATAAGGAACAGTTTGTAGAAAAAATTGTTTCTTATCAGGACCAGAAAATTAGTTATTATTTTGTTGAGGATAATACCTATTTAAGGCATAACTATACATATTACACCGGAACGACGTTGAAAGAAACAAGTATATGTATCGGCTATAAACCTGATTATCTGATGCAGGGAATTAAGTATTATAGTTATGATGGCCATTATTTTTATACACAATTTGAAACAATGATTTCTGATTATAGAAATAATACTTATGCCAATGCAGTGAATGTTAATGCACCATATTATAATTATTATCAATATCTGTCCATGCATTCAACAGCTATTTGTACTGCAGAACAATTTGATGCTTATGTGGCGGCAAAGGCAACTAGTTCCAAAATGTTGAAAAAGGGAAGCGCTTTTGTGGGGACGCAAAATAAATACACGATTAATTCTTTGATAATGTTCGGTGTAGCTGGTAATGAAAGTAATTGGGGGAGAAGCGATATTGCTAATTCCAAAAATAACCTTTTCGGTTTAAACGCGGTGGATTCTAATACTGGAAATGCAGATAAGTATAACTCGGTAGAAACGTGTATTGAAGATTTCGCATACGGTTGGATACACAAAGGATATTTAAGTGGAAGAAATTGGAAGTATCGAGGGCCACATCTCGGTGATAAGCGAAGTGGTATCAATGTAAAGTACGCATCAGATCCTTATTGGGGAGAAAAGGCGGCTGCAAATGCTTTTAATGCCGGAAAGAGTGATTATGGGCGTTATACGCTTGGAATTGTGCGTGGTGATATGATTAATTTTTATAAAGAAGCAGACACGTCGAGCAAGGTTATCTATACATCAGATGCTTCAGATGGTAGTTATATATATGATTTTCCAGTAACGATTTTGGAGAAAGTTACAAATGCAAGGGGAGAACTGTTCTACAAGGTGGCTTCTGACATGTCTTTAAAGACTGATAGAAGCGAAAGAGATGTGAATGCAATCTATGATGTGAATCGAGATTATGTGTTTGTTCGAGCAAAAGATATACAGATTGTTTTTGAGAATGGTGCAAATATAACAAATCCAGAAACAAACGGACAGGGAAAAACGCAGGCGGAAGTTTTAGCAATGATGCAAGTGGTTAGCGTAGATAATTATTTGACAGGTTTTGCTGTTGGTAGTGATATTTCCACAGAAATTGCCAAAGTGCGTGCGCTAGATTCTAGTATTCACATTGCTGTAAAAAATGCAAATGGAGCAGAAATTACAGGTGGAACGATTGCGACAGGTATGACCATTACGATAACAACGAATGGAAGCACAGTGAATTATTCAGTAGTAGTCCGAGGTGACCTTAATGGGGACGGAAAACTGTCAGCAGTTGATTATGTAAAGATAAGAAATTATCTGGATGGAGCAAGCTCGCTATCCGGCGCATATCTGAAGAGCGCAGATGCTAGCGGTGACAAGAAGGTAACTGCTTTGGATTATGTAAAAGTTCGAAATCATTTAGATGGTAAGAGTGCAGTAGTACAATAACGAGGGTGAAAAGTATGAATAAGACAATAAAAAGGGTAGTGTGTTGTTTGATAGTGTTTGTATTAACACTAGGAAGTGTGAAAATGGATACGAATGCAGCAGGTGGACTTAGCATTTCAGCAAGTGCATCACAAGTATCTGCAGGTGGTACATTTACTGTTACCGTAAGGGCTGCAAGCAATTATTTCGTTTCCAATATATCTATGCGAGTAGAAGGTGGAACAGTTGTATCAGGACTTGGGAAAACATCTCTGGACAAAGGAGAATCAACAACTGCAAAAATCAAACTTACAAGTGACAAGTGCACGATATCTGTCAATGGTACAGGAGCAAATTATGATACTGAAACAGAAGGGGCTGCAAGTGCAAGTGTTTCTGTAAAAAAGAAAACAGTAGTGGTAGATAACAGGTCTAAGAATAACAACTTATCCACAATTACTGTTTCCGAAGGGACTTTATCACCGGAATTTAATTCTGAAACTACAGAATACAGTGTAAATGTGGTTGGTAGTGTGGATAAGATTACACTAGGCGCAACAGCAACTGATGCGAAAGCCAGTGTATCAGGCACAGGAGAGCAGGCAGTTGTTCCGGGCAATAATCGCTTTGTAATCACATGTACTGCGGAAAATGGAAGCAAGAAAGAATATGTGGTTAATGTATATGTGGATGAGACGCCAACCGCGTATACCACATATGGAGAACAGAGATTAGGTGTCGTAAGAAACCAAACAGATATTGGCGTTCCGGCAACATTTGAAGGAACAACATTAACATTAGATGGACAGGAAGTTCCGGCGTATCATAGCAATCAGTTCAATATGACACTTGTCTATATGGTAACTGAAGCAGGCGAAAAGAATTTCTACATGTACGATGAAGAAAAAGGAATTACGTCTGTATTTAGACCGGTATCCATTTTAGGCAGAAATGTGATTGTGTTCGATTTGACGGAAGAGGAACAGGTTCGTGAGAATATGGTATACTCAGAAGTTACTATCGATGGAATCACGATTCATGGTTGGACATATGAGAATCCTGACTTTGCAAATTATGCCCATATTCTGGTGATGAATGAATTTGGCGAAAAGGTTTTCTACCAATATGAGAAAACCGAAAACAGTCTTCAACTTTACAGAGAGTATGTACCTGTAGAGGAGGAAAAGGGAGTATTCTCATTTGCTAACTTTACATTAGAAGGATATTCACTCTACATCATTATTGGTTTAGCTGGACTGTGCGTGGCATTGATTCTCTCCATTATAATTATGGCATTGACGAGAAAACAGAGACATTCTGCAAGAAAGAGACGATACCAAAAGAAACTCGAAAAATTAGAAAGAAAACAACAAAAGAAACAAGAAGAATAAAATGTAGGTGCGGTTCGTAAGAATCGCACCTGTTTACGTCTATAGTCGTTAAATGTCTTCTGTACGAAAAAACCTCTTGCTCAATACACCTAAAAGTAATATAATTCAAACTAAGAAGAAGTACAAAATCTATAGTATCTAACTTCTCTGTCAAATCGGCAATGAATTCAATGCTCAGAAAAAATAAACGCTATCGGTGAAGTCATTTAATTGACTTGACATTATGGCAAATATACCATAAAATACAAAGGAGAAGTAATATAATGAGTAAATTTAATGTTGAATTTTACGAAAAGGACAATGGAGAATGTCCAGTAGAGTATTTTTTGCTTTCATTAGATAAAAAGATGAGGGCAAAATTACTCGGAATTATTGGAATATTACAGGAAAAAGGAAATTTGTTGAGAGAACCTCATAGTAAGAGTTTGGGAGATGGGATTTTTGAATTAAGAGGAAAGGTTGGAAATGATATTTCGAGGGTGTTATATTTCTTTTATTACGGAAAGAAAATAATATTGACAAATGGATTTGTAAAAAAGTCTATGAAGACACCGAGGGATGAAATTGAAAAAGCAAAGATTTATAGAAAAGAGTATTTAGAGAGGTGTGAACATAATGAGAAAATATGATGATTTTTTAACTGAACAACTGCAAGATGAAGAGTTTAGAAGAGAGTATGAAGCAATTCAACCAGAGATGGATGTTATCAAGGCATTGATAGATGCGAGAACTTCCCGAAATTTAACACAAGAAGAGTTAGCAAAGAGAACGGGCGTTCATCAATCTGATATATGTAAACTTGAAAAAGGTGTAAGAAATCCTTCAATTAAATTGTTGCGGAGATTAGCGGATGGTTTAGATATGATACTAAAAATAGAGTTTGTTCCTAAAAATAGAGGTGTAAATTAGAATGATAGTTGAAAACAGGTGTGGTTCACATAGAAACCACACCTGTTTACGTCTATAAAGGCATAAATACTTCATTTGATGTTATGGAAATGAGTGTTAATGGGTATTGGCAGAATATGTTTTCGGCTCTATACCCACTAACAAGATAAAAGCAAACTTGAAAAGCATGATTTTAATGTGAAATATCCATAGAATGACTTTTGTGCGTGAAAAATACCCACGATTTCGTAAAAGTGTGGGTATCAGGTCGGCAAACTTAGCCTTCTATAGAAAGTCGTTCTCAAATAGCAAGTTAAACAAGCAAGATGAGGATGATTTTGGGTATAGAAGGGCAGGAATTATTTGTTTATACCCAGTGAGAGCGCCCAAAGGATATTGCGAGTCCACAAAAGTGCCTTGCGAGTCTCCTAAGAGCCTCTGGTTACAGATTAAACTGACTTAAAAAACTATTATGATACAACTTTGAATAAGTCACATCCTCAGCAAACCATTCTGGAGCAATAAATGCCTTTGCTTCTTCTTCGGAGGCGAACTCTACCTCGGCAAGAAGCAGAGGGGCCAAGTCCCCTTCAAAAACATCCAATTCAATAGTGTATTGCCCAAAAGGAATCATATAACGTTTCTTTACGATTAATCTGCCGTCAATTTTTTCTCGCAAATGCTCGTAAGCTTCCTTGGTGAGAGGCAGATTGTGTTCTTCTCGAACCATGCAGCCTTTCCCCTTATATGTAAGTTCATATTTGTCATTATCTCGGCGAATGCGAATTACAGGAGCAGTACACAAGTATCCTTGTTCTAAATGGCGAACAGGGTATGAATCTAAGTTTTCAGGTAATTTCTTTATTAAAAATTTGCGTTCGATTTCCATGTTGATAGCCTCCTAACATACTTATAGTAATACATTTGCAATTTCTTTGCAACTCTGTTACAATGTAACCAGTTTAGCCATGCACCGACAAAGCAAACAGCCGACGCAAGTTTACTTGCAAGAGGTTGTTTTGGTTTGGCGGTATATGGCGTTCTGCCACAGCGAGAAGTAGCGTAGCGGATTCGAGCTGGCATGGATAAACTGGATGAGGTAGGAGGAAACATCTATGAAACGTGTTTGTGTATTTCTTGCAGACGGCTTTGAGGAAATCGAGGGCTTAACTGTTGTGGATTTGCTCAGGCGGGCAGAAGTAGAAGTGACAACAGTGTCCATTACCGGAGACAACACCATTCACGGTGCACACGGGATTGACGTACAGGCGGATAAATTATTTGAAGATATGAGTTATGAAGAGCAGGATATGCTGGTACTTCCGGGCGGAATGCCGGGGACTCTGAATCTGGGCAAGCACAAAGGATTAGAAGCGTTATTGCGTAAGTTCTACCAGAAAGAAAAATATATTGCTGCAATCTGTGCGGCGCCGAGTGTACTTGGGAAATACGGCTTCCTGAATGGAAGAAAAGCGACATCCTATCCGGGCTTTGAGGACGCACTGGAGGGTGCGGAGGTTGTGAAGGATGCAGTTGCCGCATCAGATTTTGTGATTACCAGTCGAGGTATGGGAACAGCAATTCCATTTTCACTGGCACTCATTGAGCAATTGATTGGAATAGAAAAAGCAGAAGAGATTGGAAAATCAATTATCTACTATCAGTAGATGGAAAGGGAACTAAGATGGATACAAAAAAAAGAAATTTGATAATTGGAATAGGAGTAGCGACAGCCGTAATTATAGTGGTTGTATTATTAACAGTTTTTGGGGTATTCCGTGGTTTTAATCCGCAAGGTTATGTAAAGGCTGTATTGGATCAGTCGCTTAAAGGCGAAGTAAGAGTAGCTTCACAGTTGATGAAAGGGACAACAGAAGATAAATTGTACGGACAGTACGAAGCGGGAATCACATCATTTGTCAAAAACAGTATTACAGGTGGCGCAGACATTGATAAAGAATTGCAAGGGAAATATGTAGAACTTTGCAAAAAAGTTTTTGGTGCTATGAAGTATGAAGTGAAGGAAGCGAAGGATTCCAAAGACGGTGGATACGAAGTGACAGTGTCTTATAAGCCGGCTAACGTCTTTACTAATTTCATTGCAAAAATCGGTGAGGAGAATGGAAGACTCACAGAGAAAGTAGAGAATGGTGAGTACAGAGGAACACTCGAGGAAATCAACAGCCAAATGCAAAAGGATTTCTTAACAAATGCTTATGCACTGTTTGAAGAATGCTATAAGGGCATTGAGTATGGCGAAGAAGAGACATACATTTTCACAATTGTGAAGGATGCAGAGGGCATGTATGACCTCAATGAGGCGCAAATCAGCGAATTTATCACAAAAATATTGAATTTAGATGAAATTCAAGGCTAGATATTTTATTTGAGTTGTGGTATAATTGTTCGGTAAATGTCGAAGGAGATAAGTCAATTGACTTTTCGAATAGATGAAGGAGGAAGACAGAGATGAGTTTACAAGTAGAAAAAATGGAAAAAAACATGGCAAAGCTTACAATCGAAGTTTCTGCCGAAGAATTAGAAAAAGCACTTCAAGGTGCTTATAACAAACAGAAAGGACAGATTAGCGTACCTGGTTTCCGCAAAGGTAAAGTGCCACGTCAGATGATTGAAAAGATGTACGGTGCAGCAATCTTCTATGATGAAGCAGCAAATGCTTTGATTCCGGAAGCATACAGCAAAGCTTATGATGAGAGCGGATTGGAAATCGTTTCTCAGCCAAAGATTGAAGTAGTTCAGATTGAAAAAGGCAAACCATTCATTTTCACGGCAGAAGTTGCAACAAAACCGGAAGTAACTCTTGGCGAATACAAGGGATTAAAGGTAGATAAAGTATCTAACAGAGTAACAGCAAAAGAAGTAGATGCGAAGTTAGAAGAAGAGCAAAAGAAAAATGCAAGAACTATCACAGTAGAAGACCGTGCAGTACAAGATGGCGATGAAGTTGTATTAGACTTCGAAGGATTTGTAAACGGTGTTGCATTTGCAGGCGGAAAGGGAGAAAACTACCCACTTACAATCGGTTCAGGTTCATTCATTCCTGGATTTGAAGAGCAGTTAATCGGTGCAGAGACTGAAAAAGAAGTAGAAGTAAATGTAACATTCCCTGCAGAATACCATGCAGAGGATTTGGCAGGAAAAGAAGCTGTATTTAAATGTACAGTACACGAAATCAAAGTGAAAGAACTTCCGGAATTAGACGATGAATTCGCAGCAGAAGTTTCTGAATTTGATACATTAGATGAGTACAAGGCTGATATCAAAGCAAAGATTAAAGAACAAAAGATTGCAGAAGGAAGAAGACAAAAAGAAGACCAGGCAGTAGAGAAAGCAGTTGCTAACGCTACTATGGAGATTCCGGAAGCAATGATTGATACTCAGGTACAGCAGATGGCGCAGGAGTTTGCTCAAAGATTGCAGTCACAAGGTCTTAACATGGAACAGTACTTCCAATTCACAGGTCTTACAGCAGAAAAGATGATGGAAGAGATGAGACCACAGGCTGTAAAACGCATTGAGACAAGATTGGTTCTTGAAGCAATTGCAAAAGCTGAGAACATTGAAATTACAGAAGAAAAGATAGACGAAGAGATTGCTAAGATGGCAGAGATGTACAAGATGGAAGTTGAAAAACTGAAAGAGTACATGGGAGAAGCTGAAAAAGAACAAATGAAAGCAGATATGGCTGTTCAGGAAGCAGTGACATTCTTAGTAGAAAATTCTGTAGAAGAGTAGGATTTAGGGGAGGCAAATACATGAGCGTAATACCTTACGTCATTGAACAAACAAGTCGTGGAGAGCGTTCTTACGACATTTATTCAAGATTACTAAAGGAAAGAATCATCTTTTTGGGGGAAGAAGTAACAGATGCATCAGCAAGTGTAATCATTGCCCAGTTGTTATTTTTGGAAGGAGAAGATCCGGAAAAAGATATTCATTTGTACATTAACAGTCCGGGTGGTTCTGTGACAGCAGGTATGGCTATCTACGATACCATGCAGTACATCAAATGTGATGTATCGACAATCTGTATCGGAATGGCAGCAAGTATGGGTTCATTCTTGTTGGCAGGAGGAGCAAAAGGAAAACGTTTTGCACTTCCGAATTCTGAGATTATGATTCACCAGCCGTCGGGCGGAGCAAGAGGACAGGCAACAGAGATTAAGATTGTTGCGGAACACATTTTAAAAACAAGACATAAGTTAAACCAAATTCTGTCAGAAAACACAGGACAGTCTCTGGAAACGATTGAAATTGACACAGAGAGAGACAACTTCATGTCGGCACAAGAAGCAAAAGAATACGGATTGGTAGATGAAGTAATTACCAGTCACTAATAAAAAAGTTGAGGGGATGTTCTGAAAGTTAGAGCACCCCTTTTACGTGTAAAATGAGGAGAGAATATGGCAAAAAAAGGTGAAGAAGTCGTGAGATGTTCTTTCTGTGGAAAAGCACAGGCACAGGTGCGCAAATTGATTGCGGGACCAAACGGAGCTTATATCTGCGACGAGTGTGTAGAAATCTGTACGGAGATTATCGAAGAAGAATTCGATTTCGAGGACAAGGACGCGATTGCAGAAGAGATTAACCTTCTGAAACCGGAGGAAATCAAAGCGTTTTTGGACGAGTATGTCATCGGTCAGGATGAAGCAAAGAAGGTTTTGTCGGTAGCCGTATACAATCATTACAAAAGAATCCTTGCTGATAAAGATTTAGGGGTAGATTTACAAAAGAGCAATATCTTGATGTTGGGGCCAACCGGATGTGGCAAGACTCTTCTTGCACAGACATTGGCGAAGATTCTGAATGTTCCGTTTGCGATTGCAGACGCGACAGCACTTACGGAAGCAGGATACGTCGGAGAGGATGTTGAGAACATTCTTCTGAAGGTCATTCAGGCGGCAGACGGAGATGTGAAACGTGCGGAGCATGGAATTATTTACATCGATGAGATAGATAAAATCACAAGAAAATCAGAGAATCCATCTATTACAAGAGACGTTTCCGGTGAGGGTGTGCAACAGGCACTCTTAAAGATTATCGAAGGAACTGTGGCATCTGTACCGCCGCAGGGAGGTCGTAAGCACCCGCATCAGGAGATGATTCAGATTGATACAACGAACATTTTGTTTATCTGCGGTGGAGCGTTTGAAGGTATTGAGAAGATTATTGAAAAACGATTGGACCGTACTTCTATGGGCTTCAATGCCGAAGTTGTTAGTAAGCAGGAGAAAAACATTGATCAGTTGCTGAAAGAGATTCTTCCGCAGGATTTGATCAAGTTTGGAATTATTCCGGAGCTTGTGGGACGTGTTCCAATCAATGTAACATTGGAGATGTTAGACCGTGATGCACTGATTCGTATCCTGACAGAGCCAAAGAGTGCAATTGTGAAACAGTACCAGAAGCTTTTAGAACTTGACGGTGTGGAACTTGAGTTTGAACAGGAAGCATTGGAGCAGATTGCAGATACAACACTGGCAAGAAAGACAGGAGCAAGAGGTCTTCGTGCAATTATGGAAAATGTAATGATGGATACCATGTATCATGTACCATCAAATGATACGATAAAAACATGTTTGATCACAAAAAATACTGTGCTTGGTAAAGAAGAGCCAATTTACAATTCAGAGGCAATTACCACACAGAGTGCGTAAAAGTATGCAAGAGCGGGTACAGAAAGTTGTATCCGCTTTTTATGAGCAAACATTTTAATACACAAGGAGTAACAGTTATGGAGAACCAATATATAAGCATGCCGATGGTGGCACTTCGCGGAATGACGATATTGCCTGAAATGGTCATACATTTCGATGTCAGTCGCAGTCGTTCCATAGAGTCCGTCCAGAAGGCTATGCAAAGTAATGAACAGAAGGTATTTCTCGTGGCACAGCGAGAAGTAAATATAGAAGAACCCACACAAAATGATGTCTACGAGGTTGGATGTATTGCAACTATTAAGCAATTGGCAAAGATGAATAAAAACATCTTTCGTGTACTCATCACAGGAAAGGAACGAGCGAAGTTAGTTCGAATGACAGAAACTGATGGGCGTCTGATGGCAGACGTGGAGATTATCGAGGATTATAACGATTATGAACCTGAACAATTGGCAGAATGTCCGGAGGCAAAGGGACTTCAGGAGATCTTCTTTGAGTATACGATGAAGAGCGGTAAGGTGCCAAAGGATGTAGTTACTCAGATTGCAGATATCAAGGAATTCAAGAAACTGGTTAATCGCATTGCGGCGAGCGTTCCGTTTGACTACATCAACCTTCAGGATATTTTGGAGGAAAATGACCTGTATAAACGCTGCGCGCTTTTGTGCTATAAACTAACAACCGAGATTGCCGTTGTAGGTCTTAAGGAAAACATCCAGGCGAAGGTAAAAGAGCGCATGGAGAAACAACAGAAGGAATTCATTCTCCGTGAGCAACTCAAGGTTATCCGCGAGGAACTCGGAGAAGACAATGTGCTCTCCGACGCAGAAGAATTTACAGAGACAACCAATAAAATGGAGGCGTCCGGGGAAGTAAAAGAGAAACTCATGAAGGAAATCGGACGCTTCAAAAGTGCAATGCAAAATTCAGCGGAGAACGGGGTGACGAGAACCTATATTGAGACGATGCTGGAAATGCCGTGGGATAAGATGGCAGATGAGAGCATTGACCTAGAGTATGCAAAAAACATTTTAGAAGCAGACCATTACGGCCTTGAGAAGGTAAAAGAACGTATTCTTGAATTTCTTGCAGTTCGCAAACTGACAAGCAAGGGTGAAAGCCCAATTCTCTGTCTGGTTGGGCCGCCGGGAACCGGAAAGACATCAATTGCCAAATCATTGTCAAAAGCACTAAATAGACCTTATGCCCGTATTTCTCTGGGGGGTGTGCGCGATGAGGCAGAGATTCGCGGACATCGCAAAACTTATGTAGGAGCGATGCCGGGACGTATTGCGAATGCGCTCAAATCTGCAGGCGCAAAGAATCCGCTGATTCTCTTAGATGAGATTGATAAGGTAAGCAACGATTATAAAGGGGATACATTTTCAGCACTTTTGGAGGTTCTGGACAGCGAACAGAACGTGAAGTTCCGCGATCACTATCTGGAGGTGCCATTGGATTTATCAGAGGTATTGTTTGTGACCACTGCAAATACACTCCAGACGATTCCGAGACCGCTTCTTGACCGTATGGAAGTGATTGAAATCAGCAGTTACACGGAAAATGAGAAGATGCACATCGCAACGAAACATTTGATTCCGAAACAGCTTGCAAAACATGGTCTTACGGAAGATCAACTTGTGATAGAGGAGTTGGCGTTATGGAAGATGGTGCAGGGCTATACAAAGGAAGCCGGAGTAAGACAGCTTGAGCGAACCATTGGAGAGATATGCCGAAAGGCTGCAAGAGAGATTCTGGAAGAGGGAATCTGTCCGGTGGTTGTCAGCGAAGAGAATATCGGAAGATACCTTGGGAAAGAGAAGTTCCGCTACGATATGATTAACCAGATGGATGAGATTGGAATTGTCCGAGGACTGGCATGGACCAGTGTTGGCGGGGATACTTTGGAGATAGAAGTAAATATTATGCCGGGAAAAGGTGATATTCTATTGACAGGACAGCTCGGAGATGTTATGAAGGAATCAGCAAGAGCAGGAATCAGTTACATCCGATCCGTCGGAGAGGAGTATCAGATTGCTGAGGATTTCTTTGAAAAACATGATATTCACATCCATATTCCGGAGGGGGCAACACCGAAGGATGGTCCGTCTGCAGGTATTACCATGGCGACGGCAATGATTTCCGCCATCACGAAGCAGAAGGTTCGTTCAGACGTCGCAATGACCGGAGAGATTACACTTCGCGGAAGGATACTTCCAATTGGTGGTCTGAAAGAAAAATTATTAGCTGCAAAAAGTGCCGGCGTGAAGACGGTTTTCGTTCCGGAAAAGAATATGCGTGATGTAGAAGAAATCTCGGTTGAGATAACAGAAGGATTGGAGATTATACCGGTCAGTCACATGATAGAAGTGTTGAAAATTGCACTGGTATGCGAGGAAAAGGAAAATGAAGATTAAAAACGTAGAATTACAGATTGTTTGTGGCATTACAAGTACATTGCCGGAGACAGATAAAGTGGAGATAGCATTTGCGGGAAAATCAAATGTAGGGAAATCATCTCTCATCAATGCGCTCATGAACCGCAAGGCACTTGCGCGTACATCAGCAACACCGGGTAAGACACAGACCATCAACTTTTATAATGTCAACGATATCATGTATTTGGTGGATTTGCCGGGTTACGGATATGCCAAAGTGTCAGAGCAGGAGAAAATCAAATGGGGACAACTGATTGAGCGTTATCTCAACACCTCAAAACAGTTAAAGGCAGTATTCCTTTTGATTGATATTCGCCATGACCCATCTGCGAATGACAAGATGATGTATGACTGGATTGTAGCACAAGGGTATGAACCAATTATCATTGCAACGAAGCTGGATAAGATTAAGCGCAGTCAGGTTCAGAAGAATGTGAAAGCAATCAAAGAAGGCTTGAAACTTCGTCCGGGAACGGTTGTCATTCCGTTCTCCGCGGAGACAAAGCAGGGAAGAGAAGAGATTTGGGAACTCATGGACAGCTATGTTTTAGGAGAAACAGAGGTGGAATAGATGGAGAATAATCGTCCATATTGGAAGGTCATAGTTAGTTTGGCATTTAGTTTGCTTGCAACAACACTTGTGGTTGGAATCGGAATTGCGGGGATTCGAATCTTTGCTCCGTTTGTAGTGGGTTGGATTATCGCCTGTATTGCCAATCCGGTTGTTTGCTGGTTGGATAAGAAACTAAAGATCAAGAGAAAATTAGGTTCAGCACTTATGATTGTACTGGTTATCGGAGCAGTCATTGGTCTGGCGTATTTAATTATCAGTATGTTGGTGAGGGGATTCAAAAATTGGGTCGAAAGCCTCCCGTTTGTATTTAACACGGTTACCGCTGAGATGAAAGAATTGACAGATCATGTAAGTGGATTGATTGGAATGTTGCCGGAGAGTGTTCGAAGTGTAGGAAGCATTTTTTTAGTAAATTTAGGAAAAACTTTAGGCGGTTTAGCTACTGCGTTGAGTGAACCGACAGTGGTTTTTGCAGGAGTTGTAGCAAAGCAGATTCCTTCTATTGTAATCGGAGCATTTATGGTAATATTGTCGGCATACTTTTTTGTCGCCGACCGTGAGGCAGTTTTTGCATTGATGAAAAAAACGACACCGGAGCCAATTTATAAGAAAGTATCCATGGCTGTGGGACATTTTAAATTTGCAGTGGGTGGCTACTTTGTTGCACAGTTCAAGATTATGGCAGTTGTGAGTACTATTCTGTTTATCGGGTTAAGTCTTTTGAAAGTAGAGAATGCATTGATACTATCCATATTAATTGGATTACTTGATTTTCTTCCGTTCTTTGGAACCGGAACGGCATTTGTACCGTGGTGTATCTACACGGTACTTACGGGGAATTATATGAGGGCATTGTTCCTACTTATTATCTATGTGACAACGCAGGTGGTTCGTCAACTCATTCAACCGAAACTGGTTGGAGACGAAGTGGGCTTAAAGCCACTCCCGACATTGCTTCTGATTTATGTGGGATATAAATTGGGTGGATTCCTGTGGATGATACTGGCGGTACCATTGGGAATGATTCTTATCAATATGTATAAGTCCGGTGGATTTGATTATATACTGGATGATGTGAAGATACTGGTGAAAGGAATAAAGAGTTTGAGAGAGTAAAACTTTCTCAAACTCTTTTTGTAATTAATCCTTCATCTGCAGCTGATATTGCTTTGGAGTGATATTTTTATATTTTTTAAACATTTTTATAAAATAGCTCATATCATGGAAACCGGTCATTTCGGCAATCTCCATCATTGGTTGATTCGTGTTGCGAAGTAAGTCGCAGGCACGTTCCACACGATAATGGTTGAGGTAGTCAATCGGGGAACATAGCGTCATTTCTTTGAAAAATTTGCAAAAATATTTCGGTGTCATGCCAATACTAGCCGATAATTCGGTTAATGTCAGAGCCTGCGCATAGTGATTTTCAATATATCCCAGAGCCTGCTTAATCTGATTAATTCGACGAATGCTTTGCGGTGTGTTTGCAGGAACTTCTGATTGGGGATAACGAGTAAGAGCAAGTGACAAGAAACTATAAAAAGCACCGCGTACCATCAGCTCCAGATGTTCTGCTTCGTATACGGTTGTATGGGCATCAAACAGATTTCCAATATGTTGACATATTTGAGTTTCGCTTGTGTCATAAATGGATTGTACTTCCAATTCATGTTTCTGAATTTGTTTGATTCGTTTCCAGCAGCCTTCTGGGTAGTTCATGTTTTGTCCGAGGAGCACACAATCATAAATACAATGATTCTGAGGAATGGCTGAGTGCAAAAGTCCCGACGGGATGAATGCCACCATTCCTTTTTTTAGATGAAATGTTTGTCCGTTTAGCGTTAGAAATAAGGAACCTTCCGTCACACGGATAAATTCCAAATCAATATGCCAGTGCAGTTCCATAACATAGCGAGGGTGTTGCTTTGTCAAATGGTGGAATTCAATGGGGAAACTGTCTGTGCCTCGTTTTTTATCTTCATAATAATGAATGTAATTTGTGGAATTCATAATGCCATAACCTTCTAATCTGAATATCGTTATATTTTTTGCCATTATAACACCTTTACACCAACAATAGCAATGGTAAAATGTTATAAAAGGGGTAAATTGCAAGGCGAATGGCAATTTACATAAGAATGTAAAAGGAGGAAACAAAAAATGGCAGAAAAAAGATATGTAGGAGATTATCCGGTGATAGGAATCCGACCTGTAGTGGATGGACGTCGTGGTCCTATGAAACTTCGCGAGAGTCTCGAAGATCAAGTAATGGCACTTGCAAATGCAGCCAAAAAGTTGTACGAAGAGAATTTGTTTTACTCAAATGGTGAACCTGTAAAGGTTGTTATTGCCGACACATCAATTGGACGTGTTCCGGAAGCAGCAGCTTGTGCGGACAAATTTAGAAAAGAAGGCGTTGACATTACTTTGTCGGTAACACCATGCTGGTGCTATGGTTCTGAAACAATGGACATGGATCCGAACACGATCAAGGGTGTGTGGGGATTTAACGGAACTGAGAGACCGGGCGCTGTTTATTTGGCAGCAGTTTTAGCAGGACATGCACAGAAGGGACTTCCGGCATTCGGTATTTACGGACATGAAGTGCAAGACCGTGACCAAGTAACTGAGATTCCGGAAGACGTAAAGGAAAAACTCTTAAGATTTGGCCGTGCCGCAGTTGCAGTTGCCACAATGAAAGGGAAATCTTATTTACAGATTGGATCTCAATGTATGGGTATCGCGGGTTCTATCATGGACCAGGATTTCGTAGAATCATACTTAGGTATGAGAGTCGAGTCTGTTGACGAGGTTGAAATCCTTCGCAGAATGGAAGAAGGTATCTATAACGAAGAAGAATACCAAAAAGCATTAGCTTGGACAAAAGAACACTGTAAAATGGGACGGGATGACAATCCTGACTTTGTACGTTTCTCAGATGAAGAAAAAGAAAAACAATGGGAATTCACAGTAAAAATGTACTGTATCATCAAAGACCTGATGGGAGGCAATCATAATCTTCCTGAGGGATTCGAAGAAGAGATGGTTGGACATAATGCAATCGCAGGTGGTTTCCAAGGACAGAGACAATGGACTGACCACTGGCCAAACTGTGATTATCCGGAAGCTTTATTAAGTTCAACATTTGACTATGAAGGTGCTCGTGAACCATACACATTGGCTACAGAGAACGATGTTTTGAATGGACTTGGTATGCTGTTCATGCGTCTCCTTACACATCGCGCTCAGATTTTTGCAGATGTACGTACATATTGGAGTGGAGATGCCGTTAAGAGAGTAACGGGTTATGAGTTAGATGGAAAAGCAAAAGAATCAGACGGTATTATTCATTTACTCAATTCAGGAGCAGCATGTCTTGATGCGTGCGGTGAATGTAAAGACGAGAATGGTAACGCCATTATGAAGAAATGGTGGGAAGTCACAGAAGAAGATATTAAGAAAATGACAGATGCAACAGTATGGTGTGAAGCGGGATTTGATAACTTCCGTGGAGGCGGATTCTCAAGTCACTTTACAACACGTGCAGAGATGCCTGTTACCATGATTCGACTGAATCTTGTAAAAGGACTTGGACCTGTTCTTCAAATTGCAGAAGGCTGGACAGTACAACTTCCGGACGATGTATCTGATACTCTTATGGAAAGAACGAATCCGACATGGCCATGTACTTGGTTTGCTCCAAGATGCGATGGCAAAGAAGGTAGCCCATTCAAAACAGCTTATGAAGTGATGAATAACTGGGGTGCTAACCACGGTGCAATTTCTTACGGACATATTGGCGCGGACATTATTACAATGTGTTCAATGCTTCGTATTCCTGTATGCATGCATAATGTGCCGGAAGAAGAAATATTCAGACCTGCGGCATGGAATGCTTTTGGAATGGATAAAGAAGGTGCTGATTACAGAGCATGTGCTGCTTATGGACCATTTTATAAATAAATAAGTATTGAAAGTACAGAACAAAAGTTCGGTTTGTTCTGTACTTTTCTTTTGTCTTCTGATATAATCTAGTAGAATAAGTAGATACTAGTTATAAGAATGATTATAATTCGGAGAACAGTTATGGATAAATTCGTTTTAAAATCTGAATACAAGCCAACCGGCGACCAGCCTCAGGCCATCGAAGCCCTTGTGAAAGGCTTTGAGGAAGGCAATCAATGCCAGACTTTACTAGGTGTTACAGGTTCCGGTAAAACATTTACGATGGCAAATATTATTGAAAAACTGAACAAACCGACATTGGTGATTGCACATAATAAGACATTAGCAGCACAGCTTTACGGAGAATTCAAGGAGTTTTTCCCTGATAACGCGGTGGAGTATTTTGTTTCCTACTACGATTACTATCAACCAGAGGCTTATGTGCCATCGTCTGACACATATATTGCGAAGGATTCTTCCATGAATGATGAGATTGATAAACTGCGCCACTCAGCAACAGCAGCACTCTCAGAGCGTCGTGACGTAATCATCGTGGCCAGTGTATCCTGCATCTATGGTCTTGGTTCTCCGATTGATTATCAGGAGATGGTTATCTCACTTCGCCCGGGCATGATAAAGGACCGCGATGAAGTGATTAAGAAACTGATTGAGATTCAGTATGACCGCAACGAGATGGACTTCAGGCGTGGAACATTCCGTGTGCATGGAGATGTGCTTGAGATTTTCCCTGCGTATTCAGAGAAGATTGCATACCGCGTAGAATTCTTCGGAGATGAAGTGGACAGAATTACAGAGATAGATGTCCTCACAGGTTCTATTATTGATGAGATTGGTCACGTTGCTATTTATCCGGCATCTCACTATGTTGTTGCGCCGGAGACGATGAATCGTGCGACACATGCCATTGAAGATGAATTGGAAGAACGAGTACGCTACTTTAAGAGTGAGGATAAGCTTTTGGAGGCTCAGCGTATTGCCGAGCGTACGAACTTTGATATAGAGATGATGCGAGAGACGGGATTTTGCTCCGGCATTGAGAATTATTCCAGACATTTGACAGGACTTAAGGCTGGGGAACCTCCGCATACGTTAATCGATTATTTCCCAGATGACTTTTTGATTATGATAGACGAATCTCATATGACGATTCCGCAATTGGGAGCGATGTACAATGGAGACCAGTCGAGAAAATCTACCTTGGTCGATTATGGATTCCGTTTGCCGTCAGCGAAGGATAATCGTCCGTTGAATTTCGAAGAGTTTGAAGGAAAGGTGAATCAGATGCTGTTTGTATCTGCGACGCCTGGTAAGTATGAGGGGCAGAATGAACTGCTTCGCGTGGAACAGATTATCCGTCCGACCGGGCTTTTGGATCCGCAGGTTGAGGTGAGACCGATTGAAGGTCAGATTGATGACTTGATTGGAGAGGTGAATAAAGAAGTTGCCAATAAGAATAAGGTGCTTATTACGACACTTACAAAACGTATGGCAGAGGATTTGACTGAGTACATGAGAGAACTAGGTATTCGTGTGAAATATTTGCATTCTGATATTGACACGTTAGAGCGTACCGAGATTATCCGAGATATGCGTCTTGATGTATTTGACGTACTTGTTGGTATCAACCTGCTCAGGGAAGGTCTTGATATTCCGGAGATTACGTTGATTGCGATTTTAGATGCCGATAAGGAAGGCTTCCTTCGCTCTGAGACGTCGCTCATCCAGACGATTGGACGTGCGGCTCGTAACTCAGAGGGGCATGTCATCATGTACGCGGATACGATTACGGATTCCATGAGACGTGCTATGGAAGAAACTGAGCGTAGACGAACTCTGCAGATGCAGTATAATATAGAACATGGAATTACACCGCAGACGATTAAGAAGGCGGTCAGAGACTTGATTAGTATCTCTAAGAAGGTGGCTGCGGAAGAACTTCGCATGGAAAAAGATCCTGAGTCTATGAGCAAGGAAGAACTTGAGAAACTAATTCATGACGTTTCCAAACAGATGCGAAAAGCAGCAGCAGAGCTGAACTTTGAGGCGGCGGCACAGCTACGCGATAAGATGATTGAACTCAAGCAAAAATATCAGGAGATAGAACAAGATGAAACAGTATATTAAGATACGAGGTGCAAAAGAGCACAATCTGAAAAATATAGATATCAATATTCCGCGAAATGAGCTTGTGGTCCTAACAGGCTTAAGTGGTTCGGGTAAGTCCTCGCTTGCATTTGACACCATTTATGCGGAAGGTCAGAGAAGATATATGGAATCTTTGTCTTCTTACGCGAGACAATTTCTCGGACAGATGGAGAAACCGAATGTAGAGAGCATTGAAGGTCTCTCTCCGGCGATTTCGATTGACCAGAAGACAACGAACCGTAATCCACGTTCTACCGTCGGAACAGTGACGGAGATTTACGATTATTTTCGACTGCTCTATGCGCGAATCGGTATTCCTCATTGTCCAAAGTGTGGGAAAGAAATTAAAAAGCAGACTGTGGACCAGATGGTGGACCAGATTATGGAACTACCGGAAGGAACTAAGATTCAGCTGTTGGCTCCGGTTGTGCGCGGAAAAAAAGGTCGCCATGAGAAACTCTTTGAGCGTGCAAAGAAGAGTGGATATGTGCGCGTGCGCGTAGACGGTAACCTGTATGAGCTTTCCGAAGAGATTACATTGGATAAAAACATCAAACACAACATTGAGATCATTGTAGACCGTTTGGTGGTTCGCCCAGGAATCGAAAAACGAATGACAGATTCGATTGAAAATGTACTGGAACTGGCAGAGGGACTTTTGACGGTAGATATAATTGGTGGGGAACCACTTCAATTCAGTCAGAGTTTTTCCTGCCCGGATTGTAACATCAGTATCGAAGAGATTGAGCCGAGAACCTTCTCGTTTAACAATCCGTTTGGAGCATGCCCAACCTGTTATGGCTTGGGATACAAGATGGAATTTGACGTAGACCTTATGATTCCGGATCAGAGCTTAAGTATTGCAGAAGGTGCAATCACTGTTATGGGCTGGCAGTCTTGTACGGATGAATCAAGTTTCACGAGAGCAATATTAAACGCACTTAGTAAAGAATATAATTTCTCGCTAGAGACGCCATTTCAAGATTATCCGGAAGAGATTAAAAACATGTTGATACATGGAACGGATGGTAAGACCGTTAAGGTACACTATGTCGGCCAGAGGGGCGAAGGGTATTACGACATCGCTTTCGAAGGTTTGATTCGAAATGTGGAGAGAAGATATCGGGAAACCGGATCGGACACCATGAAGGCGGAGTATGAGACATTTATGCGTATCACACCTTGTCATGACTGCGGAGGACAACGTTTGAAGCAGAGTGCGCTTGCTGTTACTGTTGGTGGAAAGAACATTGCAGAGATTACCTCTCTTTCTATCGAGAAGCTGGAACAGTTTTTAGAACAATTAGAACTTACAAAGACGCAGGAACTTATCGGAGAACAAATCTTAAAAGAGATTAAGGCACGCATCCGTTTCCTTATGAATGTAGGTTTGGATTATTTAACCTTATCGCGCGCAACGGGTAGTCTGTCAGGTGGAGAGGCACAGCGTATCCGACTGGCAACGCAGATTGGTTCCGGTTTGGTGGGTGTGGCTTACATCTTAGATGAGCCGAGTATTGGACTTCATCAGCGAGACAATGATAAACTGCTCGGAACATTAAAGCACCTTCGCGACCTCGGAAACACCCTGGTTGTGGTGGAACACGATGCAGATACGATGTTGGAAGCAGACCATATTGTAGATATCGGACCGGGAGCCGGCGAGCATGGTGGACAGGTTGTTGCACAGGGAACTGCAGAAGAGATTATGGCGTGTGAGGAATCTATTACAGGGCAATATCTGAGCCGTAAGATACAGATTCCTGTTCCGGAAAGTCGCAAGGAACCGAAAGGATGGTTAAAAGTAATTGGTGCTGCGGAAAACAATCTGAAGAATATTGATGTAGAGATTCCACTTGGTGTTATGACTTGTGTGACAGGTGTGTCAGGCTCGGGAAAAAGTTCGTTGGTAAACGAAATCATTTACAAGAGTCTTGCAAAGAAGTTAAACCGCGCAAGAACGATCCCGGGAAAACATAAGGGAATTGAAGGCGTGGAACAACTCGACAAAGTAATTGACATTGACCAGTCGCCAATCGGAAGAACGCCGCGCTCTAATCCTGCAACGTATACAGGTGTGTTTGACATGATAAGAGACCTGTTTGCTTCAACGGCAGACGCGAAGGCGCGAGGCTACAAAAAAGGCAGATTCAGTTTTAACGTGAAGGGCGGACGCTGTGAAGCATGCTCCGGTGACGGCATCTTGAAGATTGAGATGCATTTCCTCCCGGACGTCTATGTGCCATGTGAGGTGTGTGGCGGTAAGCGTTATAACCGCGAAACCTTGGAAGTGAAATATAAAGGGAAGAGTATTTACGATGTGCTGGATATGACTGTAGAAGAAGCACTTACATTCTTCGAAAATGTGCCAAGCATTCGAAGGAAGATTCAGACACTGTACGATGTGGGACTTTCTTATATTAAGCTGGGACAACCATCTACGACATTGTCGGGCGGAGAGGCGCAACGTATTAAACTTGCAACAGAACTTAGCAGACGAAGCACTGGAAAGACAATTTATATTCTAGATGAACCGACGACAGGACTACATTTTGCAGATGTGCATAAATTGACGGAGATTTTGGAAAGATTAACAGCAGACGGCAACACAGTCATTGTCATTGAGCACAATCTAGATGTCATTAAAACTGCGGACTATATCATTGATATCGGTCCGGAGGGCGGAGATAAGGGCGGAATCGTTATTGCACAGGGAACACCGGAAGAAGTCGCAAAGAATCCGAAGTCTTATACCGGACACTATATCAAAAGGGAAATTGCGCAATAAAATGGGAAAAAAGCAAAAAAGTCTTTCCATTTATTAGAAATTCTATTATAATATTAGAGATGTTGAGAGTGAGACGAAAGATAATAGAATAGATAAGAGCAATGAAAGGAGAAATCAGATGTCAGTAACAGATATCGGAATCGATTTGGGGACAGCCAGTGTGCTGGTCTATGTGAAAGGAAAGGGTGTTGTTCTGAAAGAACCATCAGTGGTAGCATTTGACAGAGATACCAATGAAATCAAAGCAATTGGTGAGGATGCGAGATTGATGCTCGGAAGGACACCGGGTAACATTATTGCGATAAGACCTTTGAGACAAGGTGTTATCTCAGATTACACAGTAACAGAGAAGATGATTAAATACTTCGTACAGAAGGCAGTAGGAATTCGACTTTTTAAGAAACCTCGCATCAGTATTTGTGTGCCGAGCGGTGTAACAGAAGTGGAAAAGAAAGCAGTTACAGAGGCGGGTTATGCGGCAGGTGCCAGAGAAGTGCACTTAATTGAAGAACCTGTAGCAGCTGCCATTGGAGCAGGAATCGACATTGCGAAACCATGTGGAAATATGATCGTAGATATCGGGGGAGGTACTTCAGATATCGCAGTTATCTCATTAGGAGGAACCGTCGTGAATACTTCTATCAAGGTTGCAGGTGACGATTTTGATGAAGCGATTGTTCGCTATATGCGCAAGAAACACAATCTGTTAATCGGTGAGCGTACAGCAGAAGATATCAAGATTAAGATTGGAACAACCTATCCGTTAGTAGAGGATATGATGATGGAAGTTCGCGGACGTAACCTTGTGACGGGTCTTCCAAAGACGGTAACGGTGACTTCCACAGAGACAGAAGAGGCGCTGAAGGAGACAACAGCACAGATTGTGGAAGCGGTTATTGCGGTGCTTGAGAGAACTCCGCCGGAACTTTCAGCTGACATTCTTGATCGAGGTATTGTGCTTACAGGTGGCGGTGCATTGCTTCGCGGTTTAGAAGAACTGATTGAGGAAAAAACAGGAATTAACACTATGACAGCGGAAGATCCGATGAAAGTAGTTGCTATTGGAACCGGTCAGTTTGTGGAATTTATGAGTGGAAAATAAAAAGTTGTTAGGGGGCTGTCTTAGGATGGCCCTTTTTCTGCGATAGGAAATATACTCTTATTACGAAAGGAGGAGATGTTTTGGAGGTTGTAAAAGGGTATGTAGAGCATATTGTTTACCGTAATGAAGACAATGGGTACACTGTGTTCCATTTGACAAACGATGACGGAGAACTGACCTGTGTCGGAACATTTCCTTACATAGGCGAGGGCGAGATGCTGGAGGTGTCCGGAGAGTACACGAATCACAGCACGTATGGCATGCAATTACAGGTGTTATCTTATGAAGAATTAGAACCAGAGGATCTTATATCGATTGAAAGATATCTGGGTTCCGGTGCAATCAAAGGTCTCGGAAGTGTACTTGCGGGCAGAATTGTACGCAGGTTTAAAGGAGATACGTTCCGAATTATTGAGGAAGAGCCGGAACGTCTTTCTGAAGTGCAAGGCATCAGTGAGCGCAAGGCACGTGAGATTTCTCAGCAGGTGGAAGAGAAAAAAGATATGCGAAAGGCGATGATTTATTTACAAAAATACGGAATCACGCTAAACCTGTCTGCAAAAATATATGAGCATTACGGTCAAAGTGTTTATCGTGTAATGGAAGAAAATCCGTACCAAATAGCAGACCATGTTCCGGGAGTGGGCTTTAAGACTGCTGACGAGATTGCAAGAAGAATCGGGATACATACGAATTCAGACTATCGCATTCGAAGTGGTATTGTCTATGTGTTATTGCAGGCAGTTACAGATGGGCATATTTATCTTCCGGAGGAAGAGGTGTTATATCGTTCGCAAAACCTGTTGGAGATTGAACTGTTAGACATATCCAACCATTTGCTTGATTTGGCGATGGAGAAGAAGATTGTTATCAAGCAGACAGATACGGAAAAACGCATTTATCCGGCCCAGTATTATTATATGGAACTGAGTACAGCAAAGATGTTGCATGATTTAAATGTGCATTATGACATTACGGATGCAGCTATTGAACATAGACTCTGTGCAATTGAGAAAAATGCGGAACTGGAATTGGATGACAGGCAAAGGCAGGCGGTGATAGCGGCGGTACGCAATGGTGTGCTTGTCTTGACAGGAGGTCCGGGAACGGGAAAAACCACGACCATTAATGCGATGATTCATTTCTTCCAAAGCGAAGGTTTGGATATTTATCTTGCAGCGCCGACAGGGCGTGCAGCGAAGCGTATGACAGAAGCCACCGGCTATGAGGCGAGGACGATCCATCGCATGCTGGAACTGGGATATGTGCCTGAGGGCGATGACAGTCGGATGCACTATGGAAGAAATGAAGAGAGTCCGTTGGAGGCTGATGTCATTATCATTGATGAAATGTCCATGGTAGATTTACCTTTGATGAATGTCTTGCTTCGGGCGATTCCGATGGGAACCAGAGTGATTCTTGTGGGAGATAAGGATCAACTGCCGTCAGTGGGACCGGGGAGTGTTTTAAAGGATTTGATTGAGTCTGAGCGTTTTCCGGTGGTTACGCTGAGTAAGATATTCAGACAGGCTCAGCAAAGTGATATTGTGGTCAATGCGCATAAAATTAACCGAGGGGAAGCGGTGGTTTTGGACAATAAGAGTCAGGATTTCTTTTTCTTAAAGAGACAGGATGCCAATGTGATTATCAGCGTTATTCTTACATTAATCCAAAAGAAATTGCCAAAGTATGTAGACGCAGATATGTTTGATATTCAGGTGCTTACCCCAATGCGAAAAGGGCTTTTAGGAGTGGAGAGACTGAACACCATTTTGCAACTGTATCTGAATCCGCCAGACAATAAAAAGGCTGAAAAGGAATATGGGGATAAAGTGTTCCGTGTAGGCGACAAGGTGATGCAGATTAAGAATAACTATCAGCTTGAATGGGAGATTGCAACGAAGTATGGATTGGTAGTTGATAAAGGTGTGGGAGTGTTTAACGGTGATATAGGAAGAATCACGGAGATTAACACATACGCTGAGACTGTAGAAGTGGAATTCGAAGAGAAGAAAAAGGTTCGGTATCCGTTTCAAATATTGGAGGAATTGGAGTTGGCTTACGCGGTAACGATACACAAGTCCCAGGGGAGCGAGTATCCGGCAGTAATTATTCCACTGCTTCAGGGTCCGAGACAGCTTTATCATCGCAACCTCATCTATACAGCGGTGACAAGAGCAAGGAAGTGCGTCACGCTCGTGGGGAGTGACACTACCTTTCAAGAGATGATTTGTAATACCAATGAACAGAACCGATACACCTCCCTTGCGGAGTGTATTCAGGAACTGTAAGAGAGTCTTATGATAAAAGAATGAGTTTGTGGAAGCAATGTTTGGGGATGCTATATCCCCAAACATGTTATTTTTGTGGAAAAATTTCCAAAGAATGTATGTGTCCGGAGTGTGCTGACAAGGTGGAATATATAGAAGAACCTCGATGTAAAAAGTGTGGAAAACCGATCCGATATGAAGAACAGGAGTATTGTCATGACTGTACGGAACAGTCATTTCACTATGAGCAGGGAAAAAGTATCTGGCTTCACAAGGGACCGGTACGGTGGTCTGTCTACCAGTTTAAATATCACAATCATAGAGTCTTTGCGGAATTCTATGCAAAGGAGTGGCAGCGTATTTATGGCAATAAGTTGAAGGAATGGCAGATTGACCTCATTATCCCCATTCCGTTACACAGAAAGCGCAGAAGAAAAAGGGGATATAATCAGGCGGAAATACTTGCCAAGGAATTAGGGAAGAGATGCAATATTCCGGTGGATACAAAGTCAGTTATCCGATCGGTCAATACGAGACCGCAGAAAGAGTTGAATGACAAGGAGAGAAAGAGGAACTTGAGTAAGGCATTTCGCGTAACAAAGCATTGTGTAAAGGCCCGAAATGTACTTTTGATAGATGATATTTACACGACCGGCAACACGATTGATTCTGTTGCACAGATTTTAAAGAAAAAAGGTGCGGAGAAAGTCTATTTTTTGACTATAAGTATTGGACAAGGATTCTGATAATGTGTTATACTTATAAATAATGTTATATTAGGAGTAGTGTGTGACGAGGTGACATTTATGTTAAATGAAGAACGTGTAAAACACATGACAAAACTCGCCTTTTATGAATCAAAAGGCGGCAGTGAAGATTTAAAAGTGAGTTTTCGCTATAAGAGAGATTATATCAGAGTTAATATTTTTTGGTCAGCACTGTGGATGACAATTTCGTATATCGCATTGGTGGTATTGATTGTTGTAACGTTTATGAATGGTATTTTGAAGGAACTGTCATCACAACAGTTGATGACGATTATTCTGTCTTTTTTGGGAATTTATTTTATTTTGATGATAGCGTATATCAGGTATGCGAAACGGCTTTACACAAGAGCACATGCTCGGGCATACCACCGCATGAAAAAGTTCAAGGATGATTTGGAACAGTTAGAAAAGATGTACGAGAAGGAGGATGGCAATGAATAAGTTGTTTGAAATAAAAGGATATTTGTCGAAATATTATGGTAAATATTCAAATATTGTGGATAAAGCGATTAAATTTATAGTTGCACTGCTATCCTTTACATTTATGAATCAGAATATAGGATTTTCTGAGATTATATCAAAACCAGTTATGTCAATTATATTGTCTGTAATCTGTATGATGCTTCCGATGCCAATGACCGTTGTACTTGTGACAATAGCAACGATTCTTCAACTGCTGACACTTTCAATCGGAGCTGCAGTTGTGGCCGGTATATTCTTTGTAATCATGTATGGATTTTATTTGAGATATGCACCTGGCAAGGCGATTGTAATTTTGCTTGTTCCGATTGCGTTTTTGCTTCGGATTCCGGTGACTGTTCCTATCGTCTTAGGTCTTATTGGAAGTCCGATCTGTATTCTTCCGGTGTCTATGGGAACCATGGTATATTATTTGATTGATTATATGAAATCAAACAGTACGCTACTCGAGGCACCTGTTGAAAGTGGCATCATGGATCAGGTTGCAGTATATGCACAACAGATTTTAGTGAATCGTGAAATGTGGTGCAGCATCATTGCATTTGCTGTTTGTCTGCTACTGGTTTATAACGTTCGAAGAATGTCAGTGGATTATTCTTGGGAAATCGCAATTATTGCAGGAATACTCGGTAACATCAATGCTATGGCTTACGGGTATATTATCATGGATATTCAGCTTTCTTACATATCACTGATTGTAGGCAGCATCATGGCAGTGTTGGTTGCATTTATTGTGAAATTCTTCGTTTTTGCCGTGGATTATACCCGAACAGAGCGATTACAGTTTGAAGACGATGAATATTATTATTATGTAAAAGCAGTTCCAAAGTCATCAGTGGCAATCCCGGAGAAGACTGTTAAGCGCATTAATGAGCGCCAGAAAATGGAGGAGACAGAATGAGACAGACGATTCAAAACTTTTTGAATTCTTATTTGGGAGACTGGTATATGCCGGACGTGAAAGTGACAGATATTATCGAGATTATCATTATTGCATTTTTGGTATATCAGGTAATTGTTTGGATTAAAAACACCAAAGCATGGATGTTAATGAGAGGTATTGTCGTACTGGTTGTCTTTATTCTGCTTGCAGCGGTCTTTAAGATGAACACGATTTTGTGGTTGGCGAAGAATTCTATCGGTGTGCTGGCCACCGCAGCTGTCATTGTCTTCCAACCGGAGCTTCGAAGAGCATTGGAAAGGTTAGGGCAGAAGAATTTTCTGGCGAACATCGTATTGTTTGATAAAAATAAGTATTTTGAGAGATTTAATGAAAAGACGATAGATGCGGTTGTAAATGCATGCTACGAGATGGGAAAAGTAAATACCGGAGCACTCATTGTTATTGAGCGTGATATTCTGTTAACGGAATATCAGCAGACGGGTATTGCATTGGACTCTCTTGTTTCAGAGCAGATATTAGTGAATATATTTGAACACAACACACCACTTCATGATGGCGCTGTGATTTTGCGTGGAGATCGAATTGTTGCGGCTACATGTTATCTGCCATTGTCAGAGAATATGGGACTGAGCAAACAGTTGGGAACCAGACATCGCGCGGCAATCGGAATGAGTGAAGTGAGCGACGCATTTGTAATCTGTGTTTCAGAGGAGACCGGAAATGTTTCATATGCAGTTGGTGGTCAGATTACACGAAGGGTCCCAAAGGAACAATTGCGTGAACAATTGGTGCAATTGCAGGATAGAACAGAGAAAGACAACAAAATGTTTACATTGAAGAAAGGAAGACGTGGCAATGAAAGACAAGTTGAAAAATAATCTTGGCCTGAAAATTATCGCATTGTTTTTTGCAGTTTTCCTTTGGTGGGCAGTTGTAAATATAGATGATCCGATTAATACGAAACAATTTTATGTAGATGTTGCAGTGACGAATCCGGAAGTAATTACTAACGCCGGAAAGAGTTATCAGATTTTGGATGACACCAAAACCATTACGGTGACAATCAAAGCGAGACGAAAGGTTTTGGACGAAATCAAAACAAGCTATATTTTGGCAACGGCTGATTTGCGAGAAATGCAGGATTCGTCTGTCCCGATTCGATTAAAGGTACTGGGATTTGAAGGAAGTTATGTGTCGGCTACTGCATATCCGCAAAACATACAGGTGAGTGTAGAAAACACGCAGAAGAAAACATTTCCAATTACAACGGTGGCAACCGGAAGTCCGCGAGACGGTTATGTGGTAGGCGGCATGGTATCTTCTCCGCAAACAGTTGATATCAGTGGTCCGGAATCTGCTGTGTCCAAAATCAGTAAGGTTGTTGCAAGAGTGGATGTTTCTGAAATCTCATCTGATACAACAATTGAGACAGAACTGATATATTACGATGCGGCGGACAATCGCATTGATAAGACATTGCTCTCAAGCAACTGTGATAAAAACGGAGTAAGTGTAAGCGTAGATATCTGGCATACTAAGAAAGTTCAGATGATGTTTGACACCTCCAATATTAAACCCGCAAAAGGCTATGTATTTACCGGTATCGAGGTGGAACCTCAGACAATCCGTGTGGCAGGAACAGTGGAGAATTTGAATGCTTTGACACAATTAGAAATTCAAGCTGAGGAATTGAAAAAACGTGATGTATCAGCCAATGAAGAAGTAATTATTGACATTACCAAACATTTGCCTGAGGGCATCATTATGGCAGATAGTAATGAAAGCAGTGTGGTGGTTAGAATACTTGTGGAACAAGCGGGAACGAAAACAATCTTACTTCCTGTAGGTTCCATCCAGATTGAGAATGCGTCTTCTAAGTTTAACTTAGAGAAAGGTCCGGAGCAGGAAGTGGAATTGCAGTTTTCTGGTTCCAAAGAGGCATTGGAAAGCCTTAGCAGTGAGAGCATCACTGCATTAGTTGATTTGACTGAATATAAGCAGGTGGGGACTTATACAGTTGCTGTTCAGGTTACAAAACTGCCGGAAGACTGTGCATATATTGGAACTGCTACCATACAGATTGTTTTGACAAAAAAATAGAGTAACTTTTAGGAGGTTGTTTGGATGGTAACACAGAAAACAACGATAAAGAATCCAACCGGATTGCATCTGCGACCTGCAGGGCTGTTTTGCAAGACAGCAGTGCAGTTTAAAAGCAAGATATCCTTTCAATATAAAGATATAACAGCAAATGCCAAGAGCGTTCTGAGCGTTCTTGGTGCCTGTATCAAACGTGGAGATGAGATTGAATTGATCTGCGAGGGAGTAGATGAAGAGGAAGCTTTGGAAGCAATGGTAAAAATAATTGAAGACGGATTAGGAGAGTGACATAAACTATGCTGAATTATCAAAGATATAGAAGAGTTCCAGTGATGGATTATCCGGAGAGAGAATGGCCAAATAAACAGATTCAGAAGGCACCAATCTGGTGCAGTGTTGATTTGCGCGACGGCAATCAGGCATTGATTGATCCGATGACAGTAGAAGAGAAAGTGGAGATGTTTAATCTCTTGGTGAAATTAGGATTTAAAGAGATAGAGATTGGATTTCCGTCTGCTTCACAGATAGAATTTGATTTTATGCGCGAACTGGTGGAACGCAATCTGATTCCGGATGATGTGACAGTTCAGGTGCTGGTACAATGTAGAGAGCATCTGATCAAGCGTACATTTGAAGCACTAGAGGGTGTAAAAAGAGCAGTTGTACATATTTATAATTCTACCTCTACATTACAAAGAGATGTAGTGTTTCATAAAAGCAAGGAAGAGATTAAACAGATTGCGATTGAGGGAACAGAGCTCGTGAAATCTTTTGTGAAGGATTTTCCGGGAGAGATTATCTTGGAGTATTCGCCGGAAAGCTTCACGGGAACAGAACTGGATTACGCATTAGAGGTGTGTACAGCAGTACAGGAAACCTGGGGTGCAACAAAAGAAAATCCAATTATCATTAATCTTCCTGCGACCGTAGAGATGACAACTCCAAACGTTTATGCAGACCAGATTGAGTGGATGCATAAGCATTTCAAAAAT
>JAZQRQ010000057.1:0-9266 GCA_045629665.1 Faecalimonas sp. | reverse complement strand
GAATAATTCACAAAAACTTCTTCTAAATTTTTTACCCCTTTTTCCTGAAACTGTTGTATACTCTTAATCATAGAAAGCACCTATCCTTTATGTAGATTTTTGTTTCGCAACTTAATCTTAACACAAAGTCGGTGCTTTCTTGTTTTGTCTATTTATTTTTCCTACAAAAATTTTACCCTAGCCAAAGATTTATACAATCATAAAAACCACTTCCTTTATTCATTTTTCATCAAAATTGAAAATTCTTCAGCAGATATGCTTTGAAATTCAGATGCGCTTTAATACGCCAAGGACATTTATTGTTTGAATAAACTTATCCTGATTTCGATGTGCTATTATTATAATTTAGAAAGACAAAAATTACAATCAGAAATCACAATAAAAAACAAGGCAAAATTCGATAAACTGAATTTTGCCTTTGCCAAAAGTGTTATAATAAATTAGTATTTTTAAATTCTATGGATGAAAAGTCCACTTCGAAGCTTTGGTTCAAACCAAGTAGACTTCGGTGGCATCAACAGCCCTGCATCCGCCACATCAAAAAGTTCTTGTATTGAAGTTGGATACATAGCAAATGCCACTTTACAGTCAGTTGCCACTCGTTTTTCCAGTTCCCCAAGTCCTCGAATACCACCGACAAAATCAATACGTTTATCTACACGAGGATCGCCGATTCCTAGCACTGGTGTGAGAAGTTTCTTCTGAAGAATGGACACATCCAGGCCTTCAACAGGATCAGTACATCTATCTTCCTCACGAATTTGGCATCTGTACCATTTCCCCTCTAAAAACATGGTGAATTCACCTTTATGTTTTGGATAATAGTCTTTACCCCCATCCTTTACGACTGTAAAGATTTCCTTTACTTTTCCCAAGAATGCTTCTGATGTATATCCGTTCAAATCTTTCACCACACGATTGTAGTCCATAATCATTAACTGCTCATCTGCAAAAAGAACGGATAAGAAGTAATTAAACTCTTCGCTTCCATCATAATTCGGATGCGCTGCTCTTCGCTTCAGCCCTACTTTTACTGCTGACGCCGCTCTGTGATGACCGTCTGCAATGTAGATTTCATTGGTATCAGCAAATTCGCTACATATCATCTCAATCTGTTCCGGTGCGTCAATAACGAACACGCGATGGCGGATTCCATCATCGGATGTGAAATCATAGAGTGCTTCCTCCTGCTTTTTCGCTGCAATCACTTGACGAATGGCAGGTCTTGCACGATATGCCAAGTAAATCGGCCCTGTCTGAGCACTGCAGGTGTCTACATGGCGAATACGATCCTGTTCTTTCTCTTCTCTCGTATTTTCATGCTTCTTAATCACATTATTGGCATAGTCATCAATGGATGCACAGGCAACAAGCCCATCCTGCACTCTGCCGTTCATCGTTAATTCATAGATATAATAGCATTCCTTTTCTTCTGTTACGAAATCACCATTTGCCACCATTTCCCATAAAATATCATGCGCCTTCTGATACACCTCATCCGCATACATATCCATATCATCGGCAAACTGTGTCTCCGGTCTGTCGATTCGTAAAAACGATAACGGCTCTTTCTCCACCTCTGCCTTCGCTTCTGCGCGATTATAAACATCATAAGGCAGTGCTGCAATTCTCGCCGCCTTCTCGCTATTTGGTCTAATTCCTATAAATGGTTTGATTGTTGCCATATCTATCTCCTCTCCTGAGTTCATTTTGCATATTCATCTGTTTTCAAATCTTCTTCGTCTGTGTCACATATCCTGCAAGACTCTTATCACATTAGCACTTAAAATTTTATCTATCTGACGTTGCGTGAATCCTCGATTTTTCATTGCATCACACACGAGATTCATCTCGCCCAAATGTGTAATATCCAATTCTCCTTCGTCGAATCCGTCAAAATCCGTTCCAATTGCAATGACGTCTTCACCGCCAACTTGGTATATATGCCAAATATGATTTGCAATGTCAGCCACCGTTGCCTTACCATTTTCCCGTAAGAAATACGGATAGAAATTCACACCTATGACACCGCCCTTTTCCGCCAAAGCTTTAATCATCTCATCTGTCAGATTTCTCGGGTGACTGCACAGCGCTCTCGCGTTAGAGTGCGATGCAACGACCGGTTTCGTACTATGATGTATGACATCCCAAAAACCGCCGTCTGATAAATGCGAAACATCAATCAGCATACCAAATTCATTCATGCGTTCCATCACTTCGAATCCAAACGGTTTTAATCCCAACTGCATAAGTTTGGCATCACGGCTATTTGGAAATCCAATGCAGTTCTCATGATTCCATGTCAACGTGATAAGTCGAATTCCTTTAGAATATAATTGCTCCAGATACTCCATCTTACCATTTAGAATGCCACCCTCTTCAACCGTCAGAATAGCAGACATTTTGCCATTGTCACGATTTGCAATCAATTCATCATAATCCCGTGCAATTGCAATACTGTCTGAGCACTTCGAAAGTGCTTCCTTGCCGTATGCAATCATCGCTAACGCATACCGATAAGCTTCTTCTACTGCATCCACGCCTTCAAACTGACTCATATGTATAAAACTGGCAAAGAACTGTGCCATGCTCCCTGCTGTCTTCATCTTCTCTATGTCAATGCAGAGGTCATTTTTCTGCAATCCGGCAATCTGCTCTCGCATCATCAACCAAAATGTATCGCAGTGCATGTCAATTAATCTCATTATTTCTAAGTCTCCTGCATAGAATTTATTGTTTTAGTCTAACATATTTTTAAAAGGATGTATATATGAAAACAAAAATCGGAATTGTAATTTGTGGATTAGAAAACAACAGACAGTATGTGACAGATGCTTATATTCAGGCAGTTAAAGCGGCAGGTGGACTCCCTCTTGTTCTCCCAATGGTAAAATCAAAAAGTGTCATCCGTGAGTATGTTGAACTCTGCGACGGATTTCTCTTCTGCGGAGGCGGTGACATCACACCCCTGCTGTTCGGGCAGGAACCGACAAATGGAATTGGCAAAACTGACATCACAATGGACTTGTTTCAAATTCGATTAATGAAACAAGTTTTGGAAGCAGAAAAACCGGTTCTTGCTATCTGCCGTGGTATGCAGGTACTGAACGTCGCATGCGGCGGAACCATCTACCAGGACCTAAATGAAATTAATTTTGATACCATCAATCATATGCAGACTAGCCTCTCTCGCAAAGACATCAGTCATAAAGTAACATTTGCATCCAAATCCCACATCCATTGTATGCTGGGACCGTTCGCCTACACCAATAGTTTTCATCATCAGGCTGTTGACCGTATCGGAAAAGATTTGGTAGTTACAGGAACAACCGGTGATGATATCGTCGAAGCAATCGAAATGCCATCGCACTCCTTTGTATTAGGGGTACAATGGCATCCGGAAAGTATGCTTGATTCTGCTCCCAATATGAAACAGTTATTCTTTGCATTGGTAAGATATGCGAAAATAGATTAAAAGATTTTTGTTGTCCACTTGGTGCAATCCCACACTTCACTCACCACTTCACGATAAAATTCAGGCTCATGGCAAATCAGAAGCACACTGCCTGTGTATGCGAGTAGCGCACGCTTCAATTCTTCTTTTGCATCCACATCCAAGTGGTTGGTCGGCTCGTCCAAAAGTAAGATATTGGTCTCTTTGTTTATCAGTTTACAAAGTCTTACTTTGGCCTGCTCACCACCGCTTAATACACGGACCTGACTTTCAATGTGTTTTGTCGTAAGTCCACATTTTGCAAGGGCAGAACGCACTTCATACTGTGTATAAGAAGGAAACTCTTTCCATATCTCTTCAATACAGGACGTCTTATTGTCCGGTGTGGCTTCCTGCTCAAAATATCCGATTAAAAGATTTTCGCCAAGTTCCACCGAACCCTGTAGCGATGGAATGAGCCCCAAAATACTCTTTAAAAGGGTGGTCTTACCAATTCCATTTGCACCAACAAGCGCAATCTTGCTTCCACGTTCCATGGACAGAGTTAATGGTTTTGACAATGGTTCATCATAACCAATTACCAAGTCTTTGGTTTCAAAGATATATCTGCCCGGAGTTCTTCCGACTTTGAAGTTGAATTCAGGCTTTGGTTTTTCTGCCGCCAGTTCAATGACATCCATCTTGTCCAACTTCTTTTGACGAGACATCGCCATGTTTCTGGTGGAGACACGTGCTTTGTTTCTTGCTACAAAGTCTTTGAGTTCACTGATTTCCTGTTGTTGACGCTTGTATGCTGCTTCCAATTGTGATTTCTTCACTGCATATACTTCCTGGAAGTGGTCATAATCACCAACATATCTATTGAGTTCCTGATTCTCCATATGATAAATAATATTGATTACTTCATTGAGGAATGGAATATCATGAGAAATCAGTACAAATGCATTCTCATACTCAACAAGATATCGTTTCAGCCACGCGATATGTTCTTCGTCCAAGTAGTTGGTAGGCTCATCAAGAAGCAGAATATCCGGTTTTTCCAAAAGCAGCTTTGCAAGCAACACCTTGGTTCTCTGACCGCCACTAAGGTCTGTGACATCTCTCTCAAGTCCAATATCAACAAGTCCCAATGCTCTTGCAACTTCCTCTACCTTTGCGTCAATCACATAGAAATCATGTTGTTCTAATAAGTCCTGATATGTTCCGGTCTCTTCCAAGAGACGTTCCATTTCTTCAGGTGAAGCTTCTCCCATCTGCTCAAACATTCGATTCATCTCTGCTTCCATATCGAAAAGATATGCAAAAGCACTATTTAATACGTCGCGAATCGTCATACCTTTTTCCAATACAGTATGTTGGTCCAAATATCCTACTCGAACATTTTTGGCCCACTCGATTTTCCCTTCATCCGGCTGCAATTTACCTGTTACAATATTTAAAAACGTAGATTTTCCTTCTCCGTTTGCTCCCACGAGACCAATGTGTTCCCCTTTTAAAAGCCGAAATGATACGTCCCCAAAAATGGCACGGTCTCCAAAACCATGTGATAAATGTTCAACATTCAAAATACTCATGTATATTAACTCCTTTAAGATTTCTTTCCTTCGTTATTCTAACAGAATTTCTCATAAAAAGAAAGCGAAATGCGAACACTATACTTGAAACATTTTATCAGAAAGGAATATGGACAGATGAAAGATAAAGAGCAAGCAGTAATAGAAATCACATCACGTCCGGGAAATGTCTATGATGATGGAGATATTCCGGAAATTGATTTGCCAAAACCATCGAATGTTACAACAAACGTGACACCTGATGAAGTGCCACGTCGCGATGGTCCAGGCGGAGAATAAATCACAAAAAGTGCACTCTCCATTCAAGGAAAGTGCACTTTATTCGTTTTATTTCTGAACAATATTGATAATTCTTCCCGGTACATAGATTTCTTTTACAATCGTTCCGGTCAATTTATCTGCGATTGCCGCCTTACCTGCCGCGATTGCATCATCCTTTGAAACATCTGCCGGTACAGTTACAATTGCTCTCGTCTTACCGTTAATCTGAACAGCCACTTCGATTTCGTCATCCTTCATAAGTGCTTCATCATAAGTTGGCCATCCCGCATTAAATACAGTTCCTGTGTGTCCCAACTGCTCCCACAACTCTTCTGCCATGTGTGGTGCAAATGGAGCAAGGAGAACTGCGATATTGCTAAGTGTCTCTGCATCGATACCGCCTTCCTTTTTCGCAAGTTCAATCAGTTTGTTATTGTATTCCATGAAACCGGAAATAACTGTATTCAAGCTGAAGTTTTCCAAACGCGATGTGATATCATATACCATCTTATTGCGAATCTTCACCATCTCTTTGGTTGCCTTAATATCTTTGTCTTTGCTGTCCTGCACAAGATTCCATACACGAGTAAGGAAACGATATACACCGTCGATACCGCGGTCATCCCACTCTGCATCTAATTCCGGTGGTCCAACAAAAAGTTCGTACATTCTAAGAGCATCACATCCGTAATCTCTTACCAAATCATCCGGTGAAACTACGTTTCCTTTTGATTTACTCATCTTGATACCATTCTTACCGGTAATCATACCTTGGTTGAACAGCTTCGTGAATGGCTCTTCGAAATCAACCACTCCGATATCATACAAGAATTTTGTATAGAAACGAGAGTACAACAAGTGAAGAACTGCATGCTCTACACCGCCGATATACATATCAACCGGAAGCATCTCGTGTGCCTTCTCTTTTGATACCAATTCCTCTGAATTATGGTTATCCACATAACGCAGGAAGTACCATGAAGATCCTGCCCACTGTGGCATTGTATTTGTCTCACGTTTTGCAGGCTTTCCACAAACAGGACATGTTGTGTTTACCCAGCTTTCAATGCCTGCAAGTGGTGATTCACCTGTTCCTGTCGGTTCATAAGAATCAACCTCAGGTAATGTCAATGGAAGTTGGTCTTCCGGAACCGGAACTGCTCCACAATCCGGACAGTGTACAATCGGAATTGGTTCGCCCCAATAACGTTGACGCGAGAATACCCAGTCACGCAACTTGAAGTTCACAGTTGCCTTACCAATGCCGCGTTCTTCAATGATATGTGGTGCCTCTTTCTTAAGCACAGCTGACTCCATACCATTCCACTCACCTGAATTAATCATTGTACCGGAAGCCTCTGTGTACGCTTCTGTCATATTTTCAATTTCTACGCCATCCTTTGCGATAACCTGGATAATCGGAATGTTGAATTTTGTAGCGAACTCAAAGTCACGGTCATCATGTGCAGGTACACACATGATTGCACCTGTACCATAGTCTGCAAGTACATAGTCTGCAAGCCAGATTGGTGTCTTCTCTCCGCTTAATGGGTTGATTGCATAAGAACCTGTGAATACACCTGTCTTTTCTTTGTCCTGCATTCTGTCTACGTTTGACTTCATAGAAGAATCGTAGATATATTTCTCAACTGCTTCTCTTGTCTCGTCTGTAGCAAGGCTTGCTGCAAGAGCATGCTCCGGAGCAAGTACCATAAAGGTTGCTCCATATAAAGTATCCGGTCTTGTTGTGTAGACTGTAATCTTCTCATCTCTTCCGTCGATTTGGAAATCAACCTCTGCACCGTAGGATTTTCCAATCCATTCTGCCTGCATCTTCTTAACCTTTTCCGGCCAATCCAGTTTATCCAAATCATTTAACAGACGGTCTGCGTATTTTGTGATACGAAGCATCCATTGACGAAGATTCTTCTTCGTAACATCTGTGCCACAGCGCTCACATTTACCATTTACAACCTCTTCGTTTGCAAGACCTGTCTTACAAGAAGGACACCAGTTGATTGGGAACTCTTTCTCGTAAGCAAGACCTTCCTTGAACATCTTTACGAAAATCCACTGTGTCCACTTGTAGAACTCAGGATCTGTCGTATTCACTTCCATATCCCAGTCATAGAGAGCTGCGATTTCATTAATCTGATTCTTAATATTTGCAACGTTCTCTGCTGTAGAGATTGCAGGATGAACTCCCATCTTAATTGCATAGTTTTCTGCCGGAAGTCCGAACGCATCCCATCCCATCGGATGAATGATATAATATTTCTGTAATAATTTATTACGGCTCCATACATCAGAGATTACATACCCTCTCCAGTGTCCTACATGGAGACCATTGCCTGACGGATATGGGAACATATCGAGACAGTAATACTTCTGTCTCTTGCCGTTCTCGTCTTCTTTTACATTTACCGGGTTTGCCGCCCAGTTCTCACGCCATTTTTTCTCAATTGCCTTATGATTATACGGTGTTGCCATCTTCTTTTTCTTCCTTTCGTCTGAACCTTTTGTTATTGTATCATACAATGTAATTTTGTCAAGAATTGGCTTAGGCTTCCTCGTTCTTTACCAGTTTCACATCTACTGTCATATCGAGTGCTGCTGCCATTCTCACCATCATCTCCAGCGAAGGATTGTAGTTGCCACTTTCAAATCGGCTGATATTCGGACGTGAGATGCCTGTACGTCTCGCAAGCTCGTCCTGTGTCATCTTTCTACCCTTGCGACACGCAACATATTGATCAATTACTTCTTTTCTTATATCTTTCTGTCGCACTTCAATCGTAATCTCCGTTCCATCCAAATCAAAAATATAATCCATGTCTTTTGTTGTTCTCATAATCATCCCTCTGTTTCTTTATTATATAATAAATACATTTCTAATATTGTATCACAAAAGAGGTATGAGAAACAATAGATTATTCATACATGAACTCTATTTGTCTATATATTTCTTCAAAATCTATTTTACATTCCTTGTTAAATATTTCCACGGGAACTTTGCAGTCAAATTCGTACGTCTTTGGAATATCTGTATGTTCAAAATCATGCACAACTACATGCTTTTGAATCGGATCAACAATCCAGTATTCCCGCACACCTGTTTCCCTATATTTCCTCATTTTTATGCCTGAATCGCGCTTCTTAGTTGACGGAGACAGAATCTCAATCACCAAATCCGGTGCACTTTCAAAAAAACGTTTCTTTGCGTTATCTCTGTTACACACTACAAACACATCCGGTTGCACCACCGTCTTATCATCTTCTTCACTTAATTTTACATCCGACGGTGCAACAAAAGGAACGCATTTGCCTTTGTTCTTCTCAATAAACGCATTCAATCTTGAAACAATCTTTACTATCATTACTTGATGAATATTACTCGGCGTTGCCATGTCATATATCACACCGTCAATCAATTCCACACGGATACCATCCGGTATTGCAAGATAATCGTCTATATTGTAATCATCTCTCTTATTTGGACATCCATAGTTCAGTGCCTCTCTCACCATGTTATTCTCTGCCCCTTTCAGAGCTTCATCCAATCTTTCCCATACGGCAAACTTCGGTATCTGCATTCCCCAGATAACTGCTCTGACTGTATCCGTCGGAAGACCGGAAAGTTCTGCAATCTCCTGCGCTGTAAATCCCATTTTACTACATTTGTCTTTCCATTCTTCTATTGTCATGTTATCGCTCCCTTCCAAGTATCGTTTGAGGTACTTATATTGTACCATATAAGGAACGGATGTCAATATAAAACTTTTATCAATTTATAGAAATATTTTATCACTTATTAGTTGCCCTTCTCGTCATTCTGATGTATAATAAAACATATTACAGAACAAAGGAGTGATTCCCATGGTAAATTTATTAACAGGACAAAAAGGAAGCGGCAAAACACAGAAAATGATTGAAGCTGCAAATTTAAAAGCAAAGGAATGTGACGGAAACGTAGTATT
>JAZQRQ010000056.1:0-3914 GCA_045629665.1 Faecalimonas sp. | reverse complement strand
GAAGCTCGTCGGGCTCATAACCCGAAGGTCGTAGGTTCAAATCCTGCCCCCGCAATTCTTTTTGCCCAGATAGCTCAGTTGGTAGAGCAAAGGACTGAAAATCCTTGTGTCGCTGGTTCGATTCCGGCTCTGGGCATTTGTCATGTGATAGATATCACAATAGGACAAGCAATTGAATATGGAGCATTAGCTCAGTCGGTAGAGCACTTGACTTTTAATCAAGTTGTCCGGGGTTCGAATCCCCGATGCTTCATTTTAGAAAACATCATACCAGAGTGTATGGTGTTTTTTATCTATCAAAAAATCCCGCCATTTGTTATTCAAATAGCGGGGTTGAGAAATATCGTTCTGCGGTATCCGGCAAGACCGTTACAACGCGTTTTCCTTTACCAAGTTTTTTTGCTAGTTTTATTGCGGCAGCAACATTTGTTCCACTGCTGATTCCGCACATAATTCCTTCTTTTGCGGCCAAATCTTTTGACACTTGAAGAGCTTCTTCGTCTTTTATAATACACACATCGTTATAGATGTTTTGATTGAGTATCGGAGGAATAATTCCGTCTCCAATTCCCATTTGTACGTGAGTCCCAATGGAACCGCCGGAAAGAATAGCGGCATTTTCCGGTTCCACAGCCCAGATGGTCATATCCGGATTATGTTCTTTTAGGACTTCTCCAATGCCGGTGATGGTTCCGCCTGTGCCAATTCCTGAGCAAAATCCATGTATTGGTCCATTGACCTGTTCCAAGATCTCTGTGGCAGTACTACTTCTTTGAATGGCCGGGTTAGCCGGATTCTCAAATTGTTGAGGGACAAAGACGTTTGGATTTTCTTTTTGCATTTGGAGTGCCAGATTCAAACAGTTTTCGATGCACAATCCAATATTTCCGTCATCATGTACCAATATAACTTCAGCGCCATAATGCTCGACAAGTTTTCTTCTTTCTTCGCTGACAGAGTCAGGCATAATAATTTTTACTTTGTAGCCTCGGACGGCTCCTACAAGCGCAAGTCCGATTCCCTGATTTCCGCTGGTCGGCTCCACGATAATTGTGTCTGAATTTATAAGTCCTTTTTGCTCTGCATCTAAGATCATATTAAATGCAGTACGTGTTTTTATAGAACCTCCTACATTCAACCCTTCAAATTTAACTAAGATTTCTGCATCGTTTGGGTTGCTCATGTGTTGGAGTTTGATAATTGGTGTATTTCCTAATGCTTCCAATATAGTTTCGCAAATCATTTCAAGTCACCTTCCTTACAAGTCTCACTATCCTATATTATAATATGAAGAGGATAAAAACAAGTACAATTGTTTTATAAATCAACTCCTAAAAATCGTTTTGCCAGAATACCTACTACGAAAGAAACAACTGCTACACCTATGCTAATCAGTGCCATTTCCCAAAATCTTGATTTGAAAGGTTCACCTTGTGCAACTGAAGTGTAATATGTAAATCCTGCAATAATTAGAATTACAATCAGTAGCATACAGATTAATGCAGGAATATAACTTGCAGAACCAAACAGCAAGTACGGTGCAATTAGTAGGATTACGGTTATTAAGTATGCTGTGCCCGTATAACTGCAAGACTTTAACGCATCGTCTCGTCCTTCACTGCGGGCAGCCAAAAATTCACTGGAGGCCATGGAAAATGTAGCTGAGATACCGATAATCAAACCAGACAGAGCAATGAGTTTTGTGTTCTGCAGGGCGAATGTGAATCCGGCAAGTGATCCGGTGAGTTCCACAAGTGCATCGTTAAGACCAAGCACCATACTTCCTACATACTGTAAGCTTTCTTCGTCAAGCATTTCTAATAGAGCCGCTTCGTGCTCCTCCTCTTGCTGTCTAATTAATACGCTTTCCTCTACTTCTTCAGCAACAATAGCATATTCCTCTTGAGCTGCTTCCTCTCCGTTCTCCATCAGTTTTACGGCAAATGTAAAACCAAAGATTCTAGCCAATAGTTTATAGCGAAAGATTTTGGCCTTTTGAGGCTTCATTTCGATTCCGGTGTATTTCTTCCATATTTCATAGTGAGCTTTTTCTTCTTGCGCCAGGCGAAGAAGTACTTGCTTATTTTCTTCTCCTTTGGCGAATTTTGCAATCTCTTCGTAGATAATACTTTCGTTTAATTCGTTCTGCTGCATTTTTTTGATAATTGTAAATGCAGCCAGTGATATATTCTTCATAATATCCCTCCGTATCTTTTGTATTTATATATTACCATATTGTATTCTTTTTTGCACAAAAGAATTGGTTGTATTTGGAATTCTTTTGTGATAGAATAGGTGAGGTTTTGAGAAGGAAAGGAAATGAGAATTATGAGTAATATAGAACAAAAGAAGGGTGGATGGCGCACGAACAAATGGATTCGCGCAGCAATTCCGGCGTTGCTTTTACACTGCAGTATCGGTACAGTTTATTGCTGGTCAATTTTCAGTCAAGAGATTGCAGATTATATTGGATTTTCTAAGGGTGCAACAGAGTGGGCATTCAGCTTCGCTATTTTCTTCCTTGGTATGTCAGCAGCGTTCCTTGGAAATGTAGTGGAAAAGGATATTCACAAATCTTCTTTAATTGCAGCAATCTGCTTTGCAGCAGGTATGGCAGGAACAGGTGCGTTTATCTACTATGGTGGATTACATAAGGGAAGTGTTGTGGCTCTTATTGGTATTTACGTATGCTATGGTCTTATCATGGGAATTGGTCTTGGCACAGGATATCTTTCGCCGGTTAAGACATTGATGCTTTGGTTTGCAGACAGAAAAGGTCTTGCGACAGGTCTTGCAGTTGCAGGATTTGGTGCGGCGAAGGCAATTGCAAGCCCAATTATGCAAAAAATGCTTGGTGGTCTTGGAGAAGGTGGCATTTATAAAATGTTCCTTATCTTAGCAGCAGTTTATTTTGTAATGATGTTTGTGGGACATTTATTACTTAAGAAACCGGATGATTGGCATGAGCCTAAGACAAAGGAAAAAGGACAGAGTATCTTAGATGTTATTAAGACAAGACCGATTATGAACTATGTTGGTATTTGGCTCATGTTCTATATTAATATTACTTGTGGTCTTGCTCTTATCTCTCAAGAAAAGATGATTGTAAAATGTCTTGGTCTTGCAGGTGTTGTTGGTATTGTTTCAACTGTTTCAGCGATTTTCAATGCAGCAGGACGTCTTGGTCTCTCTGCAATGGCTGACAAGATGAAAGATAGAAATACAATGTATAAAATTATTTTCATTGGCTCTATCGTATTTACCGGTCTTGTAATATTAACAGGCGGTATCAAGAATGGAGCTGGCAACATGGGACTTACAATTCTTGTGTTAGCGTTGATTATGGTAGTGAATGCAGGCTACGGTGGAGGTTTCTCTAATGTACCAACATTACTTTCTGATCAATATGGAATGGGCAGCATCAGTGCTCTTCACGGAATTACACTTTCCGCATGGGCATTTGCCGGACTTACAGGAAATCAATTGGCGAACTGGATTGTTCAGAACTTTGGACAAGAAGTTGAGATTGGTGGAAATATGGTGAATCCGGTTGGTTATCAGATGGTGCTCTATGTAACAATTGTTCTTTACATTATTGCACTTCTCTTAAGTGTATTCTTTGTAAAGATGCCAAAAGAATCGAAATAGTATATTTAAAACCGAGTTCAAAACGAGGAGTTTTGGCTCGGTTTTTTATGGAAAAATAAGTATAAATGAATGGAAAAAGCGCCATGCTAATCCATATTAAAATGTTAGAAAAAGAGTTGATACACATACTCTTTTCATGTATAATTATTAAGATAAGTAGATTTTAAAATAGGAGGATTTTAGACATGTCACAAAGAAAAGACATCAAAAAAGTACTGATTATTGGTTCAGGTCCTATTATCATCGGACAGGCTTGCGAGTTTGAC
>JAZQRQ010000055.1:0-15399 GCA_045629665.1 Faecalimonas sp. | reverse complement strand
ATTAAATTCTCCTGTTAACAATGAACTCACCTCTTTTCGAAATGGGCCTGCCACTTTCGCCCCATTTTCTACCACTATTCACCACTTTCCACCACTTGAAACCATTGTATACTACTTTTTTTCGTATTTCAAGAGGTTTTTTTAATTTTTTTTAATTAAGAGCATTAAAAAAGTGTTTTGGATTTTTCGCATACCCAAAACACTTTAAAAGGGGTGAAATCTGTATGGATTTCACCCCTGGCACTTCACAAGAATCTATTCCGTTACTTCTGCTGTAAGAGATTGTACGTAGTCATTTACAGCTGTGTAGTTCACACCAACTTCCGGACGCGGACGGTGTCTGATAATATATGTAACACCTGAGTATCCTACCCATCCGATTGCTGCAACAAGCACAACACTTGCAACAATATTACGAACGAGGGATGCTCGTTTGGCTTTTTTCATAGTCTCTTTACGATTCGCTTTTTCTTCTTTATATCTGTTTACTTTTTCCTGACTCATCTCAAGTTAGTCCTCCAATTGCTATAATAGAATGATTATAGCATCTTTTTACTTATTCGTCAAACTCTATTCGATTCGAAACACTAAGTGCAATTCCCATTTCCGCCATCAAAAATACCGTTGAGGTTCCTCCATAGCTGACAAAAGGTAATGTGACACCGGTTGTCGGAATGACATTGAGTACAACACACACATTTAAAACAACCTGTAGCGCAATGTGGGCAAATACACCTGTTACCATAAGTGCCCCATACATATCCGGTGCATTCTGCGCAACGAACATCAGACGATATAACAGGATGCCAAACATTGTCAGAAGTACAAGCACACCAAACACGCCCAGTTCTTCACCGATAACTGACAGAATCATATCGTTCTGTGCCTCAGGGATAATCATCTTCTGCGCGCTGTTTCCAAGACCTTTTCCGAAGAAGCCGCCCGAACCAATTGCATATAAGCCCTGCATCACCTGGAAACCGCCTTCTGATATATACTCTTCCGGGTGAAGCCATACTAGAATTCTTCGAAGTCGGAAACTCTCACTTGTATCCATCGCAGAATCTAATACTTTTACCACAACACCAATAAGCCCAAGTCCACCTCCGGCAAGCACTAAAAACGGTGCCGTCTTCGGATGTGCCACAAAAATCATAATGCACACAATTCCCATTACGATAATCGCCGTGCTGAGATTGTCTGTAAATAGATAAACACCTGCTGCTGCCGCTGCTCCCCACACAAATATCTTTGCAAGAACCTTCATATTCTTAATGTGTTTGCCTGCTTTGCATATCAAAACCGGAATGAAAATAATTACCGCAATCTTCGTAATCTCCGATGGTTGTAAGGTCATATCAAATGGCATCTTGAGCCATCTTCTCGCACCATTAAATTCTGCTCCAAGCGGTGTCAAAACCAAAAACATCGCGCCCATTGCAACCCAATATGCAAGTTTAGACAATTTTGCGAACCAGTGATAATCGATTTTTGCTGCCACGAGCATAACACCGAATCCCAATACGCTAAAAATCCCCTGACGTTTGAGATAGTACATGCTATCGCCAAGTGATAACTGTGCATCGTAAGAACTCGTACTGTAAAGCATAACAAGACCAAAACACATCAGAAAAATTACAATTGCAAGCAGACTGTAATCAAAATAATGCACTTTATCCCCTTTTTTCATTTTTGCTCCCATATTTTAACTCCCCAATCAAATATGTTACCTACTCATACAGTTCATTATAGCGAGTTCTTTAGGTATTTGCAACAGAAAAGCGGACAACCTTATTGGTCATCCGCCTGTTTGTCTAAGTCATTATTAACAATCGCAACTCTTTGGCATATCAAATTCCGGATTGAATGCATAGAAGTTCTTGCTATCCAATTTATCCTGTACAATTCGAAGACTTTCACCAAATCTTTGATAATGCACAACCTCACGTTGACGAAGGAAACGGATTGGGTCGCAGATTTCAGGGTCGTTAATCATACGAAGGATATTGTCATAAGTGGTGCGGGCTTTTTGCTCTGCAGCTAAGTCCTCATGCAGATCTGTGATAGGATCACCTTTTGACTGGAAGTAAGTGGCTGTGAAAGGTGTTCCGGAAGCTGCCTGTGGCCAAAGCGCAAGTGTATGGTCTACATAGTATTTATCAAAGCCATATTTTTTAATTTCTTCTGGGGTCAGACCTTTGGTAAGTTGATATACGATGGCACATATCATTTCCATATGTGCAAGTTCTTCTGTACCAATATCTGTGAGGATTCCCGTTACTTCCTTATAAGGCATGGTGTAACGTTGTGATAAATATCTCATAGAAGCAGCTAATTCACCGTCTGGTCCGCCAAATTGGCTGATGATAATCTGTGCTGCCTGTGGGTTTGTCTGTGTGATTTTTACCGGATATTGCAAACGTTTTTCATAATTCCACATAAACTAACATCCCCCTTCCTGCCATGGCCATGGCTCGTTAATCCAGCTCCATCTGTCAGCGCAAGACTCCTTGGTGGTGTCGATGGTAAGTGGTCCATAATATTTTGCATATTCCTCCAGCGCCTGATTGCGAAGACTGCTGTACTCATGGAAATAAGCAAGAGCCTCCTGGTCATCCGGATGTGTATCTAAAAACAACTGTGCTTCAACTACTGCAAAGCTGACAGCATTTATCCATTGTAACAAATCTTTTCTACATTTTCTGTTACTCATCTTTTTACGCCTCCTCTTCCTAAGAATGGCTTATCAAGTTCACAGAAAATTGTTCCGTGGTGCAGTGCTTTTTCCACTTCATAGATGTCTCTCCATGTCTGCCACGGAACATACGCCATTGCAAGTGCTTTGTCGTTCCAAACATCGCGTCGCATAGTATGTGTAGGTGCATGCATGGTTCTGTAATTGTTGTATGGCATTGCATTGTTTCTACAATTTGACATAAAAGCATTCCCTTTCTTAATATATTCTAATATAATGTATGTTTTTCAAAAAAAAGTGTGCTATGTTGTGATTGATAATCACAACATAGCACATTCAATAAAATTATTTTCTATATGATTCGCACCTTCACTCTGTACTCTTTCTTCTCGCCCGGTTCTAAGAACTTCAGCATTCCGTTCTCTCGCATATACTTTCGACCATCCGGATAGCAATTGCCACATTCCAGTCCCAATGCATAATCTCGAACTCCCATCATCTTCCATTCTACAAAACCATCAAGATCTACTGCATTGAAACTGATTTCCACTCCCGCATTCAGTTTCGGTTGATAAATCGAAGCCTTTCCATTCTCATCTGCAAATTTATGATAATAGCATCTCTCCTGGTATCCTACTGTCGGTTTCTGCATATGCATCCAATTCTGAATATCATTTGCTGCATGTTCATCTCTGGCAACCACTTCTGCTGACGGTATCTCGATCACACTATCCTCGTCCAATAACGGATATCCCATATTCATGTGATACAAAATCTCCATCGGTTGTGTCTGGTCACTGGTATTAGTAATTGTGTCATGAATCTCAAATGCATTCTCTTCTGTTGACACAATCAACTCTCGTGCAAACTGAAACTTTCTTCCGAATATCACTTCATCCTTTATGAGCGTATGTATAACAAATTTGCCTTCTTCCTCTGTCCAATAAGCTCTTTCACATGGTAAATTCGCCAATGTTCCATGTAACGAAAGCGCTTCCCCATTATCCTCATTTGGCGAACCTACATTTTCCAATCCACAAGTTGTCAAAAAACCTGCTGTAAATGAACGAAGCCATTCTGTTCCTGTTTTATCAAAGTAGGCAGGTGCAACATATCCGCACGGCGACATATAACCTAAATTCATTCCTTTGTAACGAAGACGCATGATATCTCCACCTCTGTCAGGTGTTACTGTAAGCATAAGTCCTTTTCCATTGTTAATCTCAAAGAGACGCATGCCATCTCCTTTTCCTCCAACCAAACGATGTTCCTCTACACCTCTAATCTGACTTTCATGACCAATATATGGATTCATACTATTTCCTCCTCACATGTTTTATTAACCACAGTATATCACTTTTTATCCATTTTGCAACTCATATACTTCTTTTTTTAGATGGCATTACCTTTAACCACCTTGTCTCTTTTTTCCTACACTTCCCCCAGTGCAAATTTTTCATGTATCGCCTGCACTGCTCTGTCCACATCCTTCTCGTCAATCAGCACCGTAATGCGAATCTCTGATGTGGAGATCATGTTAATATTGATATTGCTGTTAAAGAGTGCCTCAAACATCTGGGATGCGACGCCCGGATTACTCATCATTCCGGCACCGACAATTGCAACCTTTGCAACCCTTGCATTGTGTTTAATTTCTTTAATGGTAAGTGCCTCTTTGTTTTCTTCCAATACCTTAATTGCATCTTCAAGGTCATCTTCTGCCACAGTAAAGGAAATATCCTTTGAACCATCACGTCCTACGGACTGTAAAATGATGTCGATATTAATATTGTTTTTTGCCAGTCTCTGAAAAACCTTAAACGCAACACCCGGTTTGTCTTCCACTCCAAGAACCGAGATTCTGGCTGTATTCTTATCCGATGCAACACCGGTCACTAACATTTTCTCCATCCTTGCTACCTCCTTGACTGTTGTTCCCTCCGACTCGTTGAGGCTAGAGCGAACTACCATTTGTACGCCGTATTTCTTTGCCAGTTCTACAGAACGGCTGTGTAATACTTTTGCTCCCGATGTTGCAAGCTCCAACATCTCGTCATAAGTAATCTCTTCGATTTTTCTCGCATCCGAAACCACACGTGGGTCTGCGGTAAACACACCGTCTACATCTGTGTAGATTTCACACTTGTCCGCGTGGAGTGCTGCTGCCAGGGCTACCGCTGTAGTGTCTGAACCTCCGCGTCCCAGTGTCGCATAATCGCCATGCTTATTGATTCCCTGGAACCCGGTTACAATCACAATCTTTCTTGCATCCAGTTCGTTCATAATGCGTTCGGAGTCAATGCGTTTAAGTCTCGCATTTCCATATCGGGAGGTACAATTCATTGCCACCTGAAATGCATTCAGTGACACAGCCGAAACATCCATCGCCTGCATAGCCATCGCCATCAGAGATACTGACACCTGCTCACCGGTTGTGAGAAGCATGTCTAACTCTCTTTTTGATGCATTCGGATTAATGTTTTTAGCCATTGCAATCAATTCATCTGTGGTTTTACCCATAGCAGATAGCACGACCACAACATCGTGACCTTTTTTATAATCTTCCACGCAGCGTCTTGCAACATTGAAAATGCGTTCTTTGTTTGCAACCGAGCTGCCGCCAAATTTCTTTACAATTAACATTGTTTTCTCCCAGTAATCACTTCAGGAATTATCTTTCATTCAGCAGATAATCCATGAGCTGATATCCATTTTTCTTCATAATACCACTCGCTTCAGCGATGCACTCATCATATCCGGAATTATTTCCGAGTTCCTTTGTGCTATCATAAAGGAGATACGGAATCGGTCCGCTTGTATGGGTACGAACACGAATAGGTGTCGGATGATCCGGAAGTACCAATACTCGGTAATCCTCTCCTGACGCGTTCATCTTCTCGATGAGTGGTGTCACAATAAATTTATCGATATTTTCAATCGCCTGAATCTTCTCATTCACAAGGCCTTGATGTCCCATCTCATCCGGTGCTTCCACATGGATGTAGACAAAATCGTAATTGTCTTCCAAGAGAGCCTTTACTGCCGCTTCCATCTTACCTGTATAATTGGTATGTAATCCGCCGTTCGCACCTTCGACCTCGATATTGTCCATGCAACTTCCGACAGCGATTCCCTTGAGCAAATCTACTGCCGATATCATCACACCGCGCTTACCTGTTTTCTTCTCGAAGGACTGCAGTGCAGGTCTTGTTCCCGCGCCCCAGAACCACGCGGAATTTGCAGGATTTAATCCTTGTTCTTTGCGCTTTACGTTGATTGGATGATTCACTAAGATGTCATAACTTTTCTTCATCATCTCGCGGAGCACTTCGTCTGTTGGAAGATAGTCTCCGATACGTTGTGTCAAAATATCATGCGGCGGTGTCAATTCTACGACCTTGCCGTCTTTATGAAGAAGCAGATGACGATAACTGGTTCCTACATAAAACTCATAGCCTTCTTTTTGAAGCCCCTCTTTTAGTGCCTCTATCAGAACCGCTGCTTCCTCTGTCGATATCTCACCGGAACTGTGGTCGATAATTGTCTTGTCCTCATAAGCTTCCTCTTCCTCCGACAAGGTCACCACGTTACAGCGAAATGACACATCCGTTTCCGCCATATCGACACCGATACTCAGCGCCTCCAGTGGCGAACGTCCTGTATAATATATCTTTGGGTCGTAACCCATCACAGACAGGTTGGCGGTATCACTGCCCGGCGCCATTCCTTCCGGCACCATGCAAGTAAGGCCAACCTCTCCTTTATTTGCCAGTGCATCTATTCCCGGTTTTTTTGCTACCTGAAGCGGTGTCTTTTCGCCGAGCATCGGAATCGGCTCATCTGCCATTCCGTCTCCTAAAACAATGATGTATTTCACACTCTCACGTCCTTTTTATTTTACACGAATCATATGGCAAATCTGTGGGAAGCCTGCTGCGATAGCCTCGTATGCGCCTTCGCTCATCACTTCTGTCACAAATCCAAATTCGTCATTTTTATCTTCCAATTTCACAACTTCAATTGCTCCAAATGCCGCCTGCAGTTTGTCTGCAAGCTCAGCCTCGCTGCCCTTCACACGTACGAAGAAACGCTTTGTAGTATCTGCCTTTTCTTCTAATTCCAACTTCTCAGAAGTCCATGTTGCCATCATGCTGCGGTTTGGATTCTTCGCCGCTTCCACGATATCACCAACCACTGCACTTGCAGTTGGAAGCTTACCTGCTCCACTTCCGTAGAACATCGAATCACCAAGCATATTTCCTTTTACGAAAATAGCATTGAACACATCCTCAATGTTGTAAAGCGGATGCTCTTTGGATACCAAATGCGGCGCAACAATTGCACAAAGCTTGTCGCCTGAACGCTTACAAGAAGCCAACAGCTTAATCTTCATGCCCATTGCCTTTGCATAGTTGATATCGTCTAACGAAATATTTGTAATACCTTCAGTATAAATATCCTCAAAATCTACTAACTTTCCTGAGATAATAGATGACAGAATCGCAATCTTTCTACATGCATCGTGACCTTCCACGTCTGCGCTTGGGTCTCTCTCTGCGTAGCCTCTTGCCTGTGCTTCTTTGAGAACTGCATCATAGTCTGCATTCTCATTGTACATTTTTGTCATCATGTAGTTGGTTGTTCCGTTGAGGATACCTGTAATCTCTTCAATTACATCTCCTGTAAGTGCTGCTGCAAGTGGACGAATAATCGGAATACCGCCACCTACGCTCGCCTCATATAAGAAGTTGATATTCTTCTCTTTTGCGATTGCAAGAAGCTCTGCACCATGCTTTGCAACAAGTGCTTTGTTCGAAGTTGCAACGCTCTTACCTGCAAGAAGACTCCTTTTTACAAATGTATAAGCAGGCTCAATTCCGCCCATCACTTCTACTACGATCTTAACTTCCTCATCATTTACAATCTGTTCAAAATCATGAACAATCAATTTTTCAACAGGAGTCCCCGGAAATTCTCTCAAATCTAACACATATTTGATATCCAGTTCTTCACCGACTCTCTCATTGATTACCTGTTGATTAGTCTGAATCACCTGGGCCACTCCGGACCCAACTGTTCCATATCCCAACACTGCTATCTTTATCATCTAAGTTTCCTCCTTGTTTTGTCCCTTTAGATATGCATTCATAAATAAATCAATATTGCCATCCAGCACACTCGCCACGTTGCCACTCTCCACATTCGTTCGATGATCCTTCACTAGCGTGTATGGTTGCATAACGTAGGAGCGAATTTGATTGCCAAATCCAATCTCTTTGATTTCCCCTCGAATATCGGAAACCTTATCCGCCTGCTCCTGCTCTTTTAAGAGATACAACTTTGCCTTCAGCATCTGCATTGCTTTCTCTTTGTTGTTGTGTTGCGAGCGTTCATTCTGACACTGCACTACAATCCCCGTAGGTAAATGCGTGATTCGAATCGCAGACGATGTCTTGTTGACATGCTGGCCACCCGCACCACTGGCACGGTAGGTGTCAATCTTCAAATCATCATCATTAAGTTCGATGTCAATATCATCCTCAATATCCGGCACCACATCGCAGGATGCGAAGGATGTCTGTCTTTTACCCGCCGCATTGAATGGGGAAATGCGCACCAGACGGTGAACACCTTTCTCTGATTTCAAATAACCGTAAGCATTTTCTCCATTGACCTGGAAAGTAACTGCCTTGATACCTGCGATATCTCCGTCGAGGAAATCCAGTACCTCCACAGAAAAACCTTTCTGTTCTGCCCACCTCGTATACATACGGTACAGCATACTTGCCCAGTCACAGGACTCAGTTCCGCCGGCTCCCGCATGAAGTGTCACGATTGCATTGTCTTTATCATACTCTCCTGAGAGAAGTGTCTGAATGCGAAGCTCCTCAAACACGTTCTCAAAAGTCTGTAGTTCTTCTTCTATCTCCGGAATCAGACTGGCGTCCTCTTCCTCGTAAGCCATCTCTATGAGAAGACCGATATCTTCAAAGGAGGTCGTAAGACCGTACGCCCTTTCCAGATTATCCTTAAGACCTTTCAGTTCCTTCATAATCTGTTGAGAGATATCTGCGTTGTCCCAGAATCCCGGCTCTTCGATTTTTCTCTCTAATTCTTCCACCCGTTTTTCTTTCCCAAACAGGTCAAAGTGAATCCCTCAATTCTTTGAGTGGTTCTTCGTAGGAGTTTAAAACACCTTTAAACTGATCTAATTCAACCACACTCTCACCTCTTTTACACTATTTTCTGCCACAGCACTGTTTGTACTTCTTGCCGCTGCCACATGGACATGGGTCGTTCGGATACACCTTTTTCTCCTCACGCTTCTTCGGAGCTTTTGCAAGGCTCTCATCCTTGTTGGTTCCGGTCACCTTTGCAACCTGCTCTCTCTCTACCTTCTGTTCCAGTCGAACATGCATTAACATGCGAACAGTATCTGCCGCGATTGCCTCTGTCATCTCACCGAACATCTCATATCCAAGCATCTTGTATTCCACAAGCGGATTCTTCTGTCCGTAAGACTGAAGGCCGATACCCTGACGGAGCTGATCCATATCGTCGATGTGGTCCATCCATTTTCTATCGATTACTTTCAGCAGAATGACACGCTCGATTTCACGAATCTGTTCGTCTTCAAACTCTGCTTCTTTCTCTTCGTATTTCGCAGCTGCACGATCCATGAGCATCTCTTTCATTTTCTTCTGAGACATATTTCCGACTTCTTCTATCGTTATCGGTTCAAAATCAAGCGATGCAACAAGCTCTTTGCTTAGACCTTCCAAATCCCAGTCGTCCGCCTTCACCTCAGGAGATGCCGCGCGATCTACTGCTTTTTCCACAAATTCCTGTGCCATGTTGTAGATGACATCACGCATGCTCTCACCGTCAAGTACACGGCGTCTCTCTTCGTAAATGATTTCTCTCTGCTCGTTCATAACCTGGTCATACTCAAGCAGATTCTTACGAATACCAAAGTTGTTATTTTCAATCTTCTTCTGAGCTGTCTCAATTGCATTTGACAACATTTTATGCTCAATCTGCTCTCCGTCTGCCACACCAAGTGCGTTGAATACGCCCATCAGTCTGTCAGAACCGAAGAGTCTCATGAGGTCATCTTCCAGAGAAATGTAGAATCTTGATTCACCCGGGTCACCCTGACGTCCGGAACGACCGCGGAGCTGATTGTCAATACGTCTGGATTCATGACGCTCTGTACCGATAATCTTAAGACCACCGGCTGCTCTCGCTTCATCATCCAATTTAATATCGGTACCACGACCTGCCATGTTGGTAGCAATCGTAACTGCACCATGCACACCTGCCTGTGCAACAATCTCAGCTTCCATTGCATGGAACTTCGCATTCAATACATTGTGCTGAATACCGCGTTTCTTTAATAATCTACTGAGAAGTTCAGATGTCTCAATCGTAATCGTACCAACCAACACCGGTTGTCCCTTCTCATGAGCCTTCGCCACTTCATCTACAACTGCAAGATATTTTTCCTTCTGTGTCTTATATACGGCATCATCAAGGTCAACTCTCTGTACTGGAACGTTAGTTGGAACTTCAACAACGTCCATTCCGTAGATGTCACGGAATTCCTGTTCCTCAGTAAGAGCGGTACCTGTCATACCACATTTCTTTTCAAATTTATTAAATAAGTTCTGGAAGGTAATGGTTGCAAGTGTCTTGCTCTCACGTTTTACCTTCACATGCTCTTTCGCTTCAATCGCCTGATGGAGACCGTCAGAATAACGACGTCCCGGCATGATACGTCCGGTAAACTCATCGACAATCAATACCTCCCCGTCTTCACTCACCACATAGTTCTGGTCCTTAAACATTAAGTTGTGTGCGCGAAGTGCCAAGATAACATGGTGCTGAATCTCCAAATGCTCTGCATCTGCAAGGTTGTCGATATGGAAGAATTCCTCAACCCTCTTCACACCATCTGCCGTGAGACTTACCTGCTTGTCCTTTTCATTTACAATATAATCTCCGGTTTCTTCAATCTCTTCTCCCATAATGGCATCAATCTTAGAAAATTCCTTGCTGGCCTGACCGCGTTTTAACTGTCTTGCCAGAACATCTGCTGCCTCGTAAAGCTTTGTTGATTTCCCACTCTGTCCGGAAATGATAAGAGGAGTTCTTGCCTCATCGATAAGAACCGAGTCAACCTCATCGATAATCGCAAACTTAAGGCCTCTTTGTACCAACTGTTCTTTGTAGATAACCATGTTATCTCTCAGGTAGTCAAAACCAAGTTCATTGTTCGTTACATAAGTAATATCACAATTGTACGCTTCGCGACGCTCGTCGTTTGACATCTCATTCAATACACAACCCACGGTAAGACCTAAGAAACGGTGAATCTCACCCATCCAACCCGCATCACGGTGTGCGAGGTAATCGTTGACGGTAACTACATGCACACCTTCACCGGTCAGCGCGTTCAAATATGCCGGCAATGTAGATGTAAGTGTCTTACCTTCACCGGTTCTCATCTCGGCGATACGTCCTTGATGAAGGATAATACCACCGATTAACTGTACACGGTAGTGCTTTTGACCGAGCACTCTCCATGCAGCCTCTCTCACTACTGCGTACGCCTCAGGCAAAATATCATCCAAAGTCTCGCCATTAGCAAGTCTTTCTTTAAACTCTGATGTTTTATGTTTTAACTCTTCGTCTGAAAGCGCCTGCATCTGTTCATCTAATGCTTCAATTTTATCAGCAATCGGACGAATTCTTTTCAGTTCATTCTCACTGTGTGTTCCAAATATTTTTTCTATTAACTTCATTCTTAACTCCTTGTTTGCCAAAATTTACTGTAAATTTTATTTTAACACTTTCTGCTCTTTTGTTCAACTAAGTTTAGAGATTCTTTACAGTTTTGTATGGGATTTTCCCGCCAAATAAGTCTAATGCACTTCCGATAGTAAAATCCAACTTCCCTTCACTGGCCTCTTCAAACTCTTTTAGGTCTTCCATGCTACCAATTCCACCTGCATAGGTAATTGGAATCTCGTCCCAGTCTGCCAGTATCTTCACTAGTTCCAATTCCACTCCGGAGGATTTTCCTTCCACATCCACGCCGTGAACCAAGAACTCATCGCAATACTCTGCAAGCGTTGTCAGAATGTCTTCATCCACCACTACATTGGTAAATGTCTGCCATCTGTCCGTCACTACATAGTATTTTCCATCCCGTTTTCGACAACTGAGGTCCAGTACTACATGCTCCTTTCCCACTGCCTCTACCAGTTTCTTCAGGTTATCCCAGTGGATTTCTCCGCCTTTGAACATATAAGAGGTTACAATCACATGACTGGCACCTGCCTCTATATACTCCATTGCATTTTCTGCAGTAATGCCTCCGCCAACCTGCAGACCGTTCGGATAGGTTCGAAGTGCCAACATCGCCTGCTCTTTTGTTGCTTCATAGTACTCGGATGTCTTGGCATTTAGTAAAATAATATGGCCTCCAACTAATCCATCTGCTTTATATTTTTCTGCGTAAAAGTCTGCATTATAATCTGAGGCAAAATTTGTAATCGCCTGATTTCCCTCGTCCTTTAACGAGCCACCTACAATCTGTTTTACTTTTCCGTTGTGAATATCAATACATGGTCTGAATTTCATGTTTTTCTCCGTTTCGCAAAAATATGTATTAGTATAGCACTTTTTGGAGTAGAATGCAAAAATACGATGCAACCTTTTTAGATTGCATCGCATTTTTTATCGATTCATATTATTGTCTGTTGCTCCGTTGCTTGTTCCGCCAACATTTGTTCCGTTATTGTTGTTACCATTGCCCGTCATATCGTCCGTGATATTCTCTACACCGTTTCCAATATCATCAATCGCATTTCCGGCAGCATTTCCGATGTCATCTACTACTCCACCGTTTCCATTGTCCTTATTGTCTGTGCCATCTGTCACATCATTGTTGTTTCTATCCTTCTGTTCTGTCTGTGTGTTATTAGCCGCATCATCGTTTGCACCATTGTTTCTATTACCGCAGGCTGTTGTCACAAAAATCACTCCTACACATAACATTGCTAAGATTACTTTGTTCCACTTTTTCATGTTTGTCTCCCTTTCATGTACAAAAATATCTTTTTTAAGAATTGCTTCTTGGTAATATTGTTTACAATTCGGACAAATATATACTTTGCATTTTATTTTATTGAATTTTTAAAAAAATCTGGGTATAGAACACTCAAAAGTTGATTCTATACCCAGAAATAAGTTTTTCATAATAAAATTAAAATTGAATGACATCTTTCATATCATACAGGCCGGCGCATCTTCCTTTCAGGAACTTTCCTGCCTCTACTGCACCTTTTGCAAATACTGCTTTCGAATGTGCGGTATGCTTGAACTCGATGACTTCATCTTCACCTGCATAGATTACTTCATGCTCTCCGACAATGGTTCCGCCGCGAACTGCCGAGATACCAATCTCTTTCTTGTCGCGTTTTTGACGAACCTGACTTCTGTCATAGGTGTATGTATACTCATCATTCATTGCAGCATTGATAGAATCTGCCATTGCAAGCGCAGTTCCGCTCGGCGCATCTACCTTCTGATTGTGGTGTCTCTCCACAATCTCGATATCAAATCCTACCGGTGCAAGAATCCTCGTTGCATCTCGCAAAAGTTTGAGTAACATATTCACACCAAGGGACATGTTCGCAGATTTTAATACTGCAACTTTCTTGCTTGCCCTTCGTACTTTCTTAAGCTGTTCTTCAGACAAACCTGTTGTGCAAAGAACAACTGGAACTTGTTTTTCTACGCAATAGTTCAAAAGCCCGTCTACTGCTGCCGCATTCGAGAAATCAATCACAACATCTGCTTCTACATCGCATTTTTCAATACTTTCAAACACAGGATAATCATTCGGAATTCCCATATACTTGTCAATTCCTGCTACAATCTCCACGTTTGCATCTTCTTTTACTATCTTTGTAATGACCTGCCCCATCTTACCGTTGCAGCCATGCATAATCATCTTTACCATAGTTTTATCCTATATAATACCGAAGTCCTTCATTGCTTTTGCAAGCTTCTCAGTATTTCCTTCCGTCAATTCTGTCAGTGGCATACGAAGTGGTCCAACTTCGTGTCCCATAAGTTGCATTGCTTTTTTAACCGGAATTGGATTCACTTCACTGAAGAGTGCGTCCACAAGTGGGAGCGCTTTTAACTGAAGTGCTGCACTTCCTTTTACATCACCCGCAAGATATTTTGCACAGATATCGTGTGTCTCCTTTGGTGCCACGTTTGCAAGCACAGAGATAACTCCGATACCGCCGAGTGACATAATCGGAACAATCTGATCATCATTACCTGAATACAAATCTACTTTTCCATCTGTCAGATTCATAATCTTAGCAATCTGTGAAATATTTCCGGAAGCCTCTTTTACACCTACAATGTTATCGACATTCTTAACCAAAGATGCAACGGTCTCCGGTGCAATATTTACACCTGTTCTGCTTGCAACACTGTACATGATAATCGGGGTCTTTACTTCTTTTGCAATCGCTGTATAGTGAGCTGCCAATCCTTGCTGTGTACATTTGTTATAATATGGTGTCACAATCAAAAGTCCGTCTGCTCCTGCTGCCTCTGCCTCTTTTGAAAGTTCAATTGCAGTGTATGTAGCATTGGAACCAGTTCCTGCCACAACAGGAATACGTCCTTTTGCGAACTCAACTGCTTTCTTAATGCATTCGACATGCTCTGCTTCTGTCATTGTCGCAGATTCACCGGTTGTTCCGCAGATTACAATACTGTCGGTTCCGTTATTGCAATGAAAATCGATGAGCTCTTCTAATTTATCATAATTAATACTTCCATCTGCATGAAATGGTGTAACAATTGCTACGCCTGATCCTGTAAATATAGCCATAATTCAACCTCCTAAATTACCCCTTATAACTCTTCTCTTACAGGATTTTAGCACCATTTACACATTCTGTCAATCTAAGACACACTCAAGTTTGCTCACAGAAACCTCATAAGCAGTTCTCTTCTCTGTCTCAGTCTCCGTCAGTTTCTTCACATACTCACGACTCTGAATTCTACCAAGAATCTGTACGTGCTCTCCCACTTCGAATCCAGATGCAAATCTCGCATTTCTTCCCCAACATATACATGGAATGTAGTCGGATTTCCCATAAGGTCTGTTCACTGCCAAAAGTAAATCTGCAATTTCCCTTCCAAGTGGCGTTTTGCGGTAAATCGGCCTCTTGCATATATAGCCATCCAATAAAATGGTGTTTGTTTTAGCTCCGTCAACTTCTTCCTCTACGAAAGAAACTTCTCTTACGAACACGGATAATACTAACCTGTTCTTGTGCTCTTCGTGCTGGTTGTAAGATCGGAATTGCCCTGTGACCATAATGTACTCACCGGTGTAATCCTGATGAACATCAATTAAACGTTCTGAAATCATCAACGGGATACGGTCGTCCGAGCTGCTGAGGCGCTTAACCAGAACCTCCACCATGTAGAACCCCTCTCCAAACACTTCGTGGCTGAATGTGAAATCCGAAGCCACTTCTCCAATAATAGTTACTTGATTGTTTTCGATAATCTTATCTGACATGAATTTAAAATCTCCCTTCCTCTGTCTTGTACTTTTCATTCAATAAACAGTGTATGAAGGGAGATTCTGATTTAGAACTTCA
>JAZQRQ010000054.1:0-2675 GCA_045629665.1 Faecalimonas sp. | reverse complement strand
AGGGAGCAGATGTTAGGAATACTGAACAATGTAAAAACAATCATTTTGAATGAAGTGAGAGCAATGATTAACAAATAATATTAACGTGTAAAAAGAGTGTTTTTTTATGGAAAGTAATGATGTAAAGAGAGCGATTAAATTAGCTTTAACAGAGAATCCAGACAAGTGTATCACTCCGAAGGAATTGGAGGATGCGATGATTAAGACGGTTGATTACGTTGACGAAACAAAGACAAGTCTTGAAAAGTATGTTGATGAAAAGTTGGCGAATGTTCCTGATGTGCCAGAAACACCTGATGTGCCTGGATGTGAGTGTGAGCCTGTGGAGAAGAAAGAGCCGTATGTGATTGTTGTTGAAGATATATTCAACATACCAGCGATTAATAGCGAAGAAGAAGTTAATAAGGTACGTGAGGCATTGACCGACGGTGCGGGCGTGCTTGTGAAATTCACAGATGATATTCATGTCGGAGATTTGTTTATAAGCGGTTATGAAACAAAAGATGGTAATTCGTTGTATGCGACTAAGCGTATAAATGGACGCAAGTTTGAAATAACTTGTGAATGGGATTTTACAATCAATGCGCATAGCAAACAGGTGACATTTCGGTGTTATCTTGTTTATTTCAATTACCGCTACGGCACAGCGAATGGGTACCTTGCGTTAAACCAATTATTGAACAATATATTTTCCGAAAAAGCAAAAGGTAAGATGTATGGTCCTGTTGATATTGACGGGGCGGTTAGCTCATATAACATTACAATAGATAATGTAAGTTATTCGGGTTCGACGGTTTATCTTTCTGGAAAAATACTCCATTTGGATTACGGAAAGAATGTTACGCTGTCAATAAACGGAAAAGGAGAAATGTCGGCAAAAGTTGATTTACCATACACCGAAAATCCTGTCAAAACAGAGGAGCTATATTTCAATGACGGCAGCAACAAGGTAGTTCCTTTCCGCCATCCTGATTTGTCAACTCAGCCGAGCATATTGCCTTATAAGTTTGCGGGTAATTATGTGTATGAGCAGATGATACCAGTGACGGGAACAATCAATGAATATGATTACTATAAGATACTGCAATTTGGCAGCAATTCAGAAGCGGAGAATTTAATTTTGCTTGATTCCGCGGTATCTGTACTTTGGAAAGATACGTCTGAAAACCATCACATGCGTAGCGGCCATGATGTAGAGATAACACTTGGCAGAGGTGGAAATTTTGTAGCTAATTTTAAAAATCTTCTACAAAGCATAAAAGCTGAGTATGGTGAAAGTTTCTATATCATTGACACTTGGGTTCGCCTTGTCTGGACAACGAAGCCTGATATGAGTGGAGGAGATGATTACTACTATCAGCAGCAGCAGGGTAGCGGAATGTACTTTATCAACAAGAGTGTCATTGAACCTACGGTGGCTTTTGCAAGCATAATAGATGGGCATCAACCATACGATTCATACACAATGGACGTTGATGCGACTTTCAAGATGTCTGACGACGGGTTGATTGAGTTCAAAGAGCAGACTTATTTCGTAAGGATTTACGAGCTTGGTAGAAACAATCAGACCAGATGGCAAGTAACATGTGAAGAAACAGGTGAGACGTTTACATCGTTTGATGTTGTAACGAATGGCAATGATATGGAGAATGGCTTTACTGCCGATTATTTGATGAAGTTCTGCCCTAAAACGTGGGAACGTTTGTTGAACGGACAGGCTGTTCATTTTATTTTGCGGTAGTATGAGAACCGCTATATGTACGTGTATCAAGGACGAAGCCCTCTATCTGCGTGAGTGGATAGAGTGGCATTTGTCCGCTGGCTTCGACCATATCTTTTTGTTTGAGGACAACGGGAGCGAGAGCCACGCAGATATTGTCAAGGATTTTCCTGATAATGTAACGTTGCAGAGCATCAATGTTGTCAAAGACGAGCCGATAACAGTGGAGAGAAGGCAACGACAGATGTATCATTATTGTCTGCGAACACTGAAAGGGAAGTATGATTGGCTTGCTTTCATTGATGTGGATGAGTATGTTGAATTTGAAGATGGCTGGAATCTTGAACGGCTGTTGTCTGAGCACAAGGATTATCCAGGAATCATGTTGTCGTGGATGCTTTACGGAGCAAACGGAAGAGTGGAAAGACCTACGGGAGGCGTGATAGAATCATACCCAAAAGCTGATGTGACAAATGATTATGTAAGGATTTGGGGGCATGTTCAGTGGATTGTGAAAAGTTTTGCTAATCTGAACAAACAGCCGACAGTGAAGCATATCCATTGGATAGATGGGGCTGTGAATATGTTGGGAGAGGTGGATATGCCGAGATTAAAGGTGTTCCAGAAGGCATGGATAAGGCATTACTACACTAAGAGCTGGGAGGAATGGGTGTGGCGCATAATGAAGCGTGGAGACCTTTGCAACGGAAACAGACGATTGCACCATTTCTTTAAGGTGAATCCCGACATGATTTGGAGGAAAAGCGATTTGGTTAAAGAGGTAGCAGACCAAATTCCGCATGGTTTCAGAAACTATGTTCTTGACCCGGATAAGATGATTATTTCGGGGGGGAATGTAAAAAAGATTGAAGAATTGAACAAGAGTATTAGATAGGTTGTTAATGTTTATGATTATTTGAAAAAGGTGTTTTTCATAGTAAAGATGTTTGTTTAT
>JAZQRQ010000053.1:0-2416 GCA_045629665.1 Faecalimonas sp. | reverse complement strand
ACTATCGCAATCATCGCAACGAAACAAATCACGAGACCGACTGCCGCACCTTTATCTTTTTTCATATTCATCACCTCTGGCTTTATTTTTGCCAGAAACCGATACCCTTATTCCAGATTCCACAAAATTTCTGCAACCTCTCTGACTTCTGTTCCAACGAAAAAATATTGTAAAATCTCTTTGTATCCCTGTCCTTCTTTTGCCATCTCATTTGCGGTATGCTGACTAAGTCCAAGACCGTGCCCGACACCTTTTGTGATAACTCTTGTATTTGCCTCAAACTCCTGCAGTTCAAAACAACTGGAAGCAAGACCATACTTATCCCGGAAGTTTTCTCCGGTCATTGTCTCTTCCCCCGCCGTTACCGTCAATGCATACCCTGCCGTATCCGTACTTGTCACCTTTGCGCCCTTGACTTCAACAAACTTACTCTCCATCTGATTATTGGCAGCTACATCCTTTGGACATTCTCGTATCTGCAGATATGGATAATCTTCGCTGCCAAGCGCCTCTTTTCCGTTGCGCGTTTTTCCATTACTAACCTGATGAAACGGAACCAATGCCAGTTTTTCCTGATACATAATCACTTCGCCTTCCGTCTCATCCCATATCTGTTCCAGCTTCCGATACCATGCACCGTCAATCTCACTAATATCTCCGAAATTCTCCTGTTCAACAAGTGCCTTGCCGAGTTCTTCTACCTGCTTGTACACGGTCGTTCGAACCAAAAGCGCCTGAGCCTTTAGCATCTCATCCTCATACTCGGAAGATACCTCTTTCGCAAGAACACCGATGCAGTGCGCTTTTAGAAGTTCGTTAGTTCCATCGGTTTTTTCCGTACTCTGTGCATTTCCTCCGTTCATAAATATTGTAATAATATATGGCAATAACACGATAATAATCAGTATTGCAAATGTTTTTTTAATTCTCTGTAACATAAAGACAAGCCTCCCATATTATTATATGAAAGGCCTGTTTGTTTTATTACATCTCTAATGAGAATGATGACCGTGATGATGATGTCCATGATGGTGTCCATCTCCTGAGTGCGTGACAATCTCTTTTAGATTCCTAATTGCATTGATCAGAATAAAAACCGAAACTCCAATAGACATTATCGGATCAAGAAGTGCAAAATCCGTAAAGCGCATCACAACAGCACCTACCAACACAACAATCCATCCAAGAACATCTTCAAGCATATGTAAATTAACAGCCTTTTGATTTAAGGAATCGCCCTCACGTGTAACAAATGCTGCGCATAAATTGACGCAGACACCTACAACAGCAAAAACAATCATTCCGTCATAATTAATCTTCGCAGGATCAATCAGTCTGCTAACGGCATTGTATATCGTTATAATTGAACCTACTAACAGGGTAAGCGTCGTTATGAATGCTCCAATGATTGAATACTTTTCACCTTTTTTCTCCAAAAGATATGAAATACCAATGCTTGCTGCATCGCCCATGTCATGTATAGCATCAGAAATAATAGCTACGCTACCGGTTATGATGCCACCAACAAATTCAAAAATAGAAAATGCTAAATTCAAGATAAATGCAATAAGAATATTTCGCTCTGTTTTCATACTGTCCTCCAATTGATTTGTAATCTTTTGTATGATACAATGAATTCGTTACCGAACACATTGTTCGATAACATTATATCAGAATGAAATAGCGCATCAACATACGATTCGGCCCAGTTATTCATTACTGAACAAATCATGAAAAATGTACGGAGAACAATATGGATAGACGTCAAAGAAAAACTAGAGAGGCAATTTTCAATGCTTTTACTGAATTACTATCGAAGAAAGATTTCAATCAAATAACAGTTGGGGAAATTATAGAGCGCGCGGATATAGGCAGAGCCACATTCTATTCTCATTTTGAAACGAAGGATTTTCTGCTCAAAGAGTTTTGCGAGGAATTATTCTGTCATATATTCGATACGGAGAATGATGAAGGACATAATCATCATCATATTTTCGATTGCGACGGCTCTGACTCTGTTTTTCTGCACTTGTTTCAACATCTACAGAAAAACGATAATAATATCTTGGCATTATTATCCTCTCAAAATAACGAATTGTTTTTAAAATATTTTAGATGCAATCTTGAACTACTGATTGAAAGTCACCTTTCGTTATTTGATACTCGTAAGAGCAAGGACATTCCGGTTTCTTTCTGGAAGAATCATATCATGGCTACATTTTTGGAGACTCTAAAATGGTGGGTTGGAAATGGATTGAAAGAGAGTCCGGAAATGATAACGGAGTACTTTTTTGCAGTTGTGTGATATGAATAAAAAGAACCTTGGACGAGCTCGAAAGCCCATTCAAGGTTCTTATTTTTTGCTGTTTTATGCATAATCAATCGACACTACATTTCTACGGTCACTTTATCGAGT
>JAZQRQ010000052.1:0-41988 GCA_045629665.1 Faecalimonas sp. | reverse complement strand
TTGGATAACTATCAATTATCCGTTATTCAAACATTTTCGAATGCATCTGTACTTTGCGTGTGTTACACTAACGAAAAAAGGTCAGAGGTGTAAGGTTATGTACATGAAAGAAAAAGTAAGGCAATATTTAGAATATTGCGAGTTCAGACGAGCATTGGATCAAAAAACATTAAAGGCATATAGGATTGATTTGCGACAATTTTTTGAAGCAGTATCAAGCAAGGAGCCGAGTAAGGAGGAAATTGAAAAATATATTACAGAATTGCACAAGACATATAAGCAAAAAACAGTGAAAAGAAAAATCGCCAGCGTCAAAGCTTTTTATAATTATCTGGAAGAGGAGGAATTTATAGAGGAGAGTCCTTTTAGGAGGATTAAGGTGAAATTTAAAGAAACCATTGTTCTTCCACGAATTATTCCAAGAAATGAAATTGAGCAGTTGTTGAACTATATGTATTCTCATGGCGCCAAGAGTAATCATTTGGAGAAAAAGTATTGGTTGCGTGATATGGCAGTAGTAGAGGTATTCTTTGGGACAGGAGCCAGGGTATACGAGATTTCCAATATTGGTGCTGATTGCGTCGATTTAAATACTGGTTCAATAAGAATCATGGGAAAAGGCGGAAAAGAGAGATATGTGCAAATGGGGGATAGTTCGTTAGTCAAACTACTTCGGGAGTATTATGAGGAAAATAAAGATGCCATTAAGAAATGTGGTTACTTTTTTGTAAATAAAAGGGGCGTTAGGTATACGGAGCAATCGATACGTTTGATGATGAAAAAGTATTCGAAATTGGCAGGTATTGATCGGAATATTACGCCTCATATGTTCCGGCATTCGTTTGCTACATATTTGATTGAAGAGGGAGTAGATATTAGTTGTGTTAAAGAGATTCTTGGTCATAGTTCAGTAAAGACTACACAGATATATGTTCATGTGGCAATTGAAAAGCAGGCGGAGATTCTGCGAAACAAGCATCCAAGAAATCGAATGCAAATTATAAGGGCAGCTTGATATAAGCAAACATAATAGAGAGTGCGAGACCAGCAGTAGGTGGTCTTTTTGTTGTACGCAAATTTCAGCGTGGTGCAAGACCTTTTGCTGGAATTACAGAGTATCCGAATACGTTGGTGCAGGATGGGGCGTTGAGTATGGAGGATATAAAAAATATAATAGATTTTTTCAAAATGAATAAACTTTACAATGTTACTTGCTTTTGCTATGATATATAAACATTAATAGTGAGGAGATATACCATGACGAAAGAACAGCTAGCGTCTCTTGCCAAGGACGCGATGGAAAAGGCTTATAGTCCATATTCCGGTTACAAAGTAGGTGCTGCACTCTTATGTAAAGACGGCAGTGTCTACGCAGGGTGTAATGTGGAAAACGCGAGTTTTTCTGCAACCAACTGTGCAGAGAGAACTGCATTTTTTAAGGCAGTGAGTGATGGAAAGCGAGAATTCTCAGCAATTGCAATCTGTGGTGGTAAAGATGGCGTCATTGAAGGCAGGTTTCCGCCGTGTGGTGTCTGCAGACAGGTAATGAGAGAGTTTTGCGAAGATGATTTTGCAATCCATTTGCTTACAGAAAAAGGCGTAGAGACTTATACGTTGAGAGAATTATTGCCGGTTAGTTTTGCGCCTGATATGATAACAGAAAAATAGGGAGTAGGATGTTCCAAGTGAGTAATAGAACCTATATATGTATTGACCTAAAATCTTTTTATGCCTCCGTGGAGTGCCAAGAGCGAGGACTGGATGCTATGAAGACTAACCTCGTGGTGGCAGACCCGGAGCGTACGGATAAGACCATTTGTCTTGCTGTTTCGCCTGCAATGAAGGCACAGGGTGTACCGGGAAGATGCAGAGTATTCGAGATACCAAAGCACATTGAATATATTATGGCACCACCGCGCATGCAGCTCTATATTGACTATGCGGCGGAAATCTATGGCATTTACCTCAAGTACATTGCCAAAGAGGACATTCATGTCTATTCCATTGATGAAGTGTTTATGGATGTGACGAATTATCTGACCATGTACCAGATGACACCGAAGGAGCTTGGTGTTGCGATTATGGATGACATTTATAGACATACCGGAATCACGGCAACCTGTGGTATCGGAACCAACCTCTATTTAGCAAAGATAGCACTTGACATTACGGCAAAGCATGTGGAAGACTGTATCGGAGAATTGGATGAAGAAACGTATTGTAGAACGCTGTGGAATCACAGGCCGTTGACTGATTTTTGGCGTGTGGGAGCTGGCGTTGCCAGGAGACTTCAGAGCATTGGTATCTCCACAATGGGAGAGGTTGCACATGCAGATGAAGATATGCTATATAAACTGTTTGGTGTGGATGCAGAGCTTCTTCTAGACCATGCGTGGGGAAGAGAAACGACTCTTATGGAGGATATTAAGAATTATAAGTCGCAGTCGAATTCGATTAGTAGCGGACAGGTACTTGGATGTGACTGCGATTATGAGAATGGTAAACTGATTGTAAAAGAGATGGTCGATTTGCTTTGCCTGGAGTTGGTGGATAAAGGATTGGTGACGGACTCCATTACACTTCATATTGGATACAGCAAACATTTTGATAAGAAACCTGCACATGGTACGGCACGTATGACAGTAACTACGAGTTCAACAAAGCAGATTATGGGTTATGTGGTGGAACTCTATGAACGCATTATGGATAAGTCTATGCCGATTCGTCGCTTTACGGTAACCTTTAATAATGTCGTAGACGAGGCATACAAGCAATATGATTTGTTTACTAACATTGAGGATGTGGAGCGGGAACACCGTATGCAGAAGGCCATGCTGGATATTAAGGATAAGTTTGGAAAAAATGCAATTCTGAAAGGAATGAATCTTCAAGAAGGTGCAACTACCAGAGAACGAAACCGACAGATAGGAGGGCATAGAAGTGGTGAATAGACCGAAGATGAGTCGGGAGGACCGGGCAAAACAATTTATGCCGTTTGCGGCCCTCAAAGGATATCCGGAGGCACTACGTAAGAAGGAGAAAGTTGTGGTTCCGAGAGCGGAAGTGTCAGAGGAATATGCGGAGGTGCTGGATAGGAAACTCCGTAAGGTGAACAGGAATGATATTATAACGGTAATATATTTTCATAACGGAGAATATTTGAAAAAGACAGGGATGGTGTCGAGAATCGACGAGACAGCAAGAGTACTGAAGATAGTGAATACGAAAATTGGATTTGATGATATCTATGATATAGAGGGGTAGGCAATCTACCCCGCTTTTTATTTCTGATATTTCGTCATCATAGAAGATACCAGCTCTACAGTTTTATCAATCTGTTTTTGTTCCTGCTCAGACTTTCCCTGTTTCAGAATACTTAAAATCAATGTCATTTCTTCAGAAGAGAATCGGATACCTTTTTTGTTGGCGGACATAATAAGTGACATCAGTATCGGTGGCAAAGACTTGCTGCTTTTGCCCTCTACCTGTGCTGCAGCAGTTTTAATCAATTCGATTTTTAAAGGGTCCATGTTTTGGAGCATAGGGTTATTAATCCAGTCAATCATGCAATTCACCTTCTTTCTGCGGTCTTGTATTGTCATCCTGTGCAAACATACCCGCCATCATAGACATTGGGTCAAACTCTCCATCAGACATATTTTGCATTTCCTGCATCGTGTTCATCATACTCATCATACTCATCATCTGGTCAAAAGACTCTGCATCCGAAGGAGACATATATGGTTTGATTGTATCAAAAATGTTTTCCGGTGAGCGCTCCTTCTGATGCATACCGCGAAAGAAGGAGAGCGTGTGCCGAAGTTCAAGAAATTTCACATACACTGCAAACATGCGTTGATTTTGCGGAGGCAAAAAAGGAATTACAAGTTTCATCATCTGTAATGATTGGCTTGATATGTATTCGTCAAAGGGTGTCATTCTGCGAGAAAAGTCGTCGTTCATACTGCCTCCATAAATCTAACGTTGTAAAAATATATGATAATAACGTCAAAAATATGAAAAGCTTCCGCCGTGAAGACAGAAGCTTTTCAGAGATTATGGACAGGACACAAAGCCCTGCCCACTACTCAGTGCAAATTAGCAGCACATATCGTCGCATCCGCAACCGCATCCGCAACCATTTCCGCTTCTGCCAGAACCGAATCCGCCACAGAAGATAAGAAGTAAGATGATCCAGATACAGCTATCGTCGCATCCGCAACCACATCCGCTACGGTTTCCACCCCAGCTGTTGCCGCCACAGAAGATAAGAAGTAAGATGATCCAGATACAAGAGTTGTTTCCAAATCCGAATCCAGAACCACAACCGCATCCTGATCTTTCGTTACGTTCACAACCGCATCCACAGTTTGTTGCACTTAAATCGCTCATAATAAGCCTCCATGTGATTTTTATTTACACTTTAATCTTATGTCGGTAGGCTTATCCTTGTTACCAAATTTTTGCAAACATTAATCAAGCACGCAATAGAAGAAAACACATATCCTAGTAAAAAAGGACCTATTATTATATGAAGCGGGTTAAGGAAATAGTCCATTATCAGAATAAATGGCTTGGAAAAGGTTGCACCGTTGTGGTTATGGATACCGGTGTAGCAGCACATCCGGATTTGGACGGACATATTGGGGTGTATCGGGATTTTATAGGTGGACGACTGGAAAAATATGATGACAATGGACACGGGACACACGTTTGCGGAATAATAGGTGGAAATAGAATCGGCATGGCGCCGGAGTGCAAGATGATTGTGCTGAAAGTCCTGGATGACACAGGAAACGGAAGTGTCAATCACAGTATGAGTGCTTTTCGCTGGATATTAGAAAATCGCGAGCGTTTTAATATCAGAGTAGTCAATATATCTATGGGAATGGCGCCAAAACAGAATGAAGAAGGCGCGCGTTATATCTTGGGTGGAGTCGAACTCTTGTGGGACATGGGAATTGTAGTGGTGGCTGCAGCAGGCAACCTTGGTCCGAAAGCGGGTAGTATTACGATTCCGGGACTTCATAAGAAAATTATTACAGTGGGTTCTTATGATCACATTAAGTCGGGTCAGGGGTCTATACAGGAAAATATTTTGAAACCGGATTTGGTGGCACCGGGCACACGCATTTATTCCTGTAATGCAAATTGGAAGGGGAATGCGGAACAACTATATGTAGCAAAAAACGGAACCTCTATGTCTACGCCGATCGTGACAGGTGCGATTGCGCAACTGCTATCCAAACACCCGGATATACCGAATTATGAGGTGAAGAGACGGATTATGAGTAGTTGTGATGACTTGAAATTGCCGAGGATTCGGCAGGGAAGTGGGCTTCTGAATGTGCAAAAGTTTTTGAATTAAAACTTATTAAGGTTGTCAAGAAAAAATACTTGACAACTCTTTTTTTATCCGTTATGATAGCAAAGGTGATAAAAATGGATGAGATTTTAAAGCAATCGTTGCTCTATGATTTTTATGGTGAACTTCTTACGGAACACCAGAAAGAAATCTATGAACAATTCATCGTAGAAGATTTATCCCTGAGTGAAATCGCAAAGGATGCGGGAATCAGCAGACAGGGTGTACATGACTTGGTGAAGCGATGCGACAAGATATTAGAAGAATATGAAGCAAAGCTGCACTTGGTTGAGAAGTTCCTTTCTATTAAGGAAAAGGTACATCAGATAAATGAACTTTTAGAAGATGCAAAAACGGATGAAAGTCAATTGATACAAGATATCAGAAAGATTTCAGGAGAGATTATAGAGGAGTTATAGGATGGCATTTGATAGTTTGTCGGAAAAACTTCAGAACGTGTTCAAGAATCTTCGAAGTAAGGGTAGACTTACGGAGGATGATGTCAAGGCGGCACTGAAAGAAGTGAAGATGGCTCTCTTAGAAGCAGATGTTAACTTTAAAGTTGTAAAAGGATTCGTTAAAGATGTTCAGGAACGTGCCATTGGGCAGGATGTAATGAACGGACTCAATCCGGGGCAGATGGTCATCAAGATTGTAAATGAAGAACTTGTGAAACTCATGGGTTCTGAGACGACTGAGATTAAGCTCCAGCCGGGACAAGCGACAACCGTCATTATGATGGCAGGTCTACAGGGTGCCGGTAAGACAACGACAACCGCTAAGATTGCCGGTAAATTCAAATTAAAAGGGAAAAAGCCATTGTTAGTTGCATGTGACGTCTATCGTCCGGCCGCGATTAAGCAGTTACAGATTAACGGCGAGAAGCAGGGCGTGGAAGTGTTCTCTATGGGAGAGAATCACAAGCCTGCCAACATCGCCAAAGCGGCGTTAGAGCATGCGGCGAAGAATGGACATAATATTGTAATACTGGATACAGCAGGTCGTCTTCACATAGATGAGGATATGATGGCCGAACTTCAGGAGATTAAGGAAACTGTGGACGTGCACCAGACGATCTTGGTTGTGGATGCCATGACCGGTCAGGATGCCGTAAATGTAGCAAACAGTTTCAACGAGAAAATCGGAATCGACGGAGTTATCGTTACCAAGTTAGACGGTGATACCCGAGGCGGTGCTGCACTTTCCATTAAAGCGGTAACCGGAAGGCCGATTCTCTACGTAGGTATGGGGGAAAAACTTTCCGATTTGGAACAGTTTTATCCAGATAGAATGGCTTCCCGAATATTGGGAATGGGCGATGTGCTAAGCCTGATTGAAAAAGCAGGAGAGAGCATCGACGAAGAACAAGCCAAAGAAATGTCGAGAAAGATGAAAAAAGCTCAGTTTGACTTCGAAGATTACTTAATGAGTATGCAGCAGATGAGAAAAATGGGCGGTCTTTCCAGCATTATGAGTATGATGCCCGGTCTTGGCATGATGGGAAATGCCAAAATCAAGGACGAAGATATGGATGCAGGCGAGAAGCAGATGGCGAGAATCGAATCTATCATTTATTCGATGACATTGCAGGAACGCCGCAATCCGGATATTCTAAATCCATCACGAAAGCGCAGAATTGCAAATGGTGCAGGCGTGGACATCAGTGAAGTGAATCGTCTTGTCAAGCAGTTTGAACAGATGAAGAAGATGATGAAGCAACTTCCTGGTATGATGGGTGGCAGAGGTGGTAAGAAAGGAAAGTTTCGACTTCCTTTTTAACACATAGATAAAACAAATAAAAAAAATATTGTGAGGTAAAGAAAAATGGCAGTAAAAATCAGATTAAGAAGAATGGGACAAAAGAAAGCTCCTTTCTACAGAATCATCGTAGCAGATTCAAGATCACCAAGAGATGGTAAATTCATCGAAGAAATCGGATACTATGATCCAACACAAGATCCAAGTGTAATCAAGGTTGACGAAGAAGCAGCTAAGAAATGGTTAAACAATGGAGCTCAACCTACAGAGATGGTTGGAAAAATTTTCAAAGTAGCAGGTATTGAAAAATAATCTGCTCCAAGTAAGTGGAGGTACAGGTAATGCGCGAATTAGTAGAAGTAATTGCAAAAGCATTAGTTGATCATCCTGAAGAAGTTGTTGTTACCGAAAAAGAAGAAGGAAAGACACTGGTACTTGAAGTAAAGGTGGCTGATTCTGATATGGGTAAAGTAATCGGCAAACAGGGAAGAATTGCAAAAGCAATCCGTTCCGTTGTAAAAGCCGCAGCAGCAAAGGAAGACAAAAAGGTAATCGTAGACATCGCGTAAGCGCGATGTCTATGTTTCGCTTTACGTGAAATAAGGAGTCGTATGGAAAAATTATTGCAGGTGGGAGTCATCTCCTCCACACATGGCGTGCGTGGAGAAGTGAAGGTATTCCCGACAACCAATGATGTGAAACGTTTTAAAAAATTGAAGAATGTAATCCTCGATACAGGAAGAGAACATTTGCCACTTGAAGTTGAGAGTGTCAAATTCTTTAAGCAGTTTGCGATTCTGAAGTTCAAAGGAATCGACAATATCAATGACATAGAAAAATATAAAGGCAAGAGCCTTTTGGTAGATAGAGAACATGCAGTGAAGCTTCGTAAGGACGAATATTTTATTGCAGATATGATAGGTCTTATCGTATTTACGGACGATGGGGAAGAGTTTGGTAAGCTTAAGGATGTGCTTGAGACCGGAGCAAATGATGTGTATATCATAGATAGTCTGAAGCACGGCGAAGTGCTGGTGCCGGCTATCAAACAGTGCATTTTAGATGTGGATATCGAAAATGGTAAGATGGTGATTCGTCTCATGGAAGGGTTGGTGTAGTCTATGAATTTTCATATTTTGACCTTGTTTCCGGAAATGGTGATGGATGGGCTAAGTAGCAGTATTATCGGACGAGCACAGAGTAAGGGGCTTCTTTCAGTAGAGGCGATTAATATCCGTGATTTCGCAGAGAATAAACACAACCGCGTGGACGATTATACCTACGGCGGCGGTGCCGGAATGCTGATGCAGGCCGGACCGGTGTATGGTGCATACCAGTCTGTAGTAGAAAAGGCACAGAGTAAGCCGCGTGTTATTTATCTGTCTCCGCAGGGGCAGACATTTTCACAAGGGATGGCAGAAGAGTTTGCAAAAGAAGAAGAACTAATTTTCTTGTGCGGCCACTATGAGGGTATTGACGAGCGTGTGCTGGAAGAGATTGTGACAGACTACGTCTCTATCGGAGATTATGTGCTGACAGGTGGAGAACTTCCGGCGATGGTCATGATAGATGCCATTTCCAGATTGATTCCGGGAGTGCTTCATAACGATGTGTCAGCAGAGTTTGAAAGTTTTCAGGATAACCTTTTGGAATATCCACAGTACACAAGACCGGAGGAATGGCATGGGAAGAAGGTGCCGGAGATACTTCTTTCCGGACATCATGCCAATGTGGAAAAGTGGAGAAGAGAGCAATCAATTATAAGAACTGCACAGAGAAGACCGGATTTGCTTCTGAAGGCGGAACTGACGGAGAAAGAGAAAGAGTGGCTTAAAAAGCAGAAATTGTAAGAGTGGTAAAAAAGTGGTAAAAAAAGTTTGAAAAAACACTTGATAATTTGCCAGATATATGATAGAATACCTAAGGTTGTGAGAAGAAAGAGATGGTCCTCTGGTACAAAATGTATTAAGAACGTCCAAAATATAAGGAGGTCACACACAATGAACGATATTATTAAGAAAATTGAAGCTGAGCAGTTAAAAGCAGAAGTACCTGCATTTAACGTTGGTGATACTGTTAAAGTATACGGTAAAATCAAAGAAGGAAATCGTGAAAGAATTCAGGTTTTTGAAGGTGTAGTACTTAAGAAACAAGGTGGCGGCGCTAGAGAAACATTTACAGTTAGAAAGAATTCTAACGGAATCGGCGTTGAAAAGACTTGGCCATTACACTCACCAAACGTAGAAAAAGTAGAAGTTATCCGCAGAGGTAAAGTAAGAAGAGCGAAACTTAACTACTTAAGAGGACGCGTTGGTAAGAGAGCTAAAGTTAAAGAATTAGTAAAATAGTAAATGCGAGAGGGACAACTACATATTATTAGTTGTCCCTTTTTGTTTTAGGTGGTAATTGATGGCGAAACTAACATTTGGAAAAACAAGAAGACGTGTGAACTATGATTTGCTCCGAGAGATTATTGTCTGGACGTTTCAGGTTGGAATCGTCTGTTTGCTGGCTTTTGTATGTGTGTGTTATTTTGGACAACGCGCCGGTATGATTGGAGATTCCATGAAACCAGAACTTAAAAATGGGAATATTACACTAATCAGTAAGGCCGCGTACAGCATGGGAACGCCAAAGCGAGGAGATGTTGTTGCATTTAAACCGAATGGCAATGAAAGTTCACATTATTATATCAAGCGTATCGTTGGACTTCCGGGAGAGACCATAGAGGTGGTTGACGGAAAGATTGTCGTGAACGGACGCGAAATCAAAGAGAGATATGAAACCACGAAAATAGAAGACTTAGGACTTCTGGCAGAACCGGTCAAACTTAAGAACAATGAATATTTTGTTCTTGGAGATGACAGACAAAACAGTGAAGACAGCAGAAGTGCCGACATCGGTGCGGTGAAACGCTCAGAAATCGGTGGCAAGGTTTGGTTCGTGGTATCGCCGGGCAAGACGTTCGGCTTTGTGAGATAAAGGAGAAGAGTATGCATTTTCAATGGTATCCCGGTCATATGACAAAAGCAAAGCGTATGATGCAGGAAAATATAAAACTGATAGATTTGGTAATTGAACTGGTGGATGCCAGAGTGCCGATGAGCAGCCGTAATCCGGACATTGATGAACTCGGAAGGAATAAGGCTCGTCTCATTCTACTGAACAAATCAGATTTGGCAGAGGAGAAACAGAACGACGCTTGGGTGGAATATTTCAAGTCGAAAGGCTTCTCCATGGTAAAGGTGAATTCCAAAAAAGGCGGTGGAATCAAATCGATTCATGGTGTGATTCAGGAAGCATGTAAGGAAAAGATAGAGAGAGACCGCAAGAGAGGGATCTTGAATCGTCCGGTACGTGCGATGGTTGTGGGTATTCCGAATGTCGGAAAGTCTACATTTATCAATGCCCTTGCAGGCAAGGCCTGTGCAAAGACAGGTAATAAACCTGGTGTCACAAAAGGGAAACAGTGGATTCGACTTAATAAGAATGTAGAACTATTGGACACGCCGGGAATTCTGTGGCCGAAGTTTGAAGACCAGACGGTTGGACTTCGTCTTGCGTTTATAGGTTCTATTAAAGATGAGATTTTGAATACAGAAGAATTGGCAGCAGAGCTTATTCAATTCTTAAAAAAATATTATGTAGGTGTATTATCGGAAAAGTATGCTATAATAGAGGTTGATGATCCGTATCAGTGCCTTGCAGACATTGCAAGGAGCAGACATTGTCTGCTTCGCGGCAATGAACTTGACATTGCAAAGGCGGCTACGCTTCTGATTGATGACTTCCGAGACGGACGATTGGGCAGAATTACGCTCGAGTTCCCGGGAGATTATGAATAAATGATTGGAAAGAAGGAACAGTATGGCCAGAAGATATCGATATGAATATCGAATGAGAAAAAAAGCTAGAGAACAGGCAAAAGCAGAGAGACTTGCGAATCAGACAGATAAGGAGAAGGAACTGCGTGAAGTAATCGGATGGATTGTTTATATATTGATTGTAGTTTGTGCAACCTACTTGATTGTGACTTACGTGGGACAGCGCACAAAGGTAAGCGGTGATTCCATGCAGGCAACTCTTCAGGATGGTGATAACCTGATAGTAGATAAGATTTCCTATCGTTTCCGCGACCCGAAGCGGTTTGAGATTATTGTATTTCCATATCGCTATGCGGAAGACACCTATTATATCAAGCGTATTATCGGACTTCCGGGTGAGACAGTACAGATTATTGACGGATACGTGTATATCAATGGAGAACAACTGGATGAAAACTATGGCTTGGAGGTTATGAACAACGCAGGAAATGCGGCGGATCCGATTACGCTCGGCGAAGATGAGTATTTTGTGCTGGGAGATAACCGCAATCGAAGTGCGGATAGCCGTGAATCTAATGTAGGTGTGTTACATAGAGATGAGCTTATCGGAAGAGCATGGGTTCGTATTTGGCCACTAAAGAGTATTGGAGTCGTTTCACATGAGTAAGAGCATTGGTGATATTAAGAAAGAATTTGAACAGGCTGACAGACAGACCTTGTTATCATTGTATGAAAAGTATGCGGATGATAATCGGTCAGGCGTTGTCAGCCTGATTTCGAAATATAAGAAACGGGAAGAGATGTTGGAAGAAGAGAAGCGCAGAATGGAGGATATGAATATTTATGAGCGTAAATATGCAGACTTTCAGTATATTTGCGGTATCGATGAGGTCGGCAGAGGACCGTTAGCAGGCCCTGTAGTTGCAGGTGCAGTGATACTGCCGAAGGATTGCGACATTCTGTATCTCAATGATTCTAAGAAATTGTCTGAAAAGATGAGAGAAGTTTTGTATGATGAGATTATGAAGAAGGCTGTTGCGACCGGTATCGGAATCGTAGGTCCGAATGTAATCGATGAGATTAATATCTTGCAGGCTACTTATGAGGCGATGCGGATTGCAATATCGAATCTCAAAGTTCGTCCTGACTTGCTTCTCAATGACGCGGTGACAATTCCGGAAGTCAATATCCGCCAAGTACCGATTATTAAGGGAGATGCTAAGAGTGCGTCGATTGCTGCAGCAAGTATTATCGCAAAGGTAACGAGAGACCGTTTGATGGTACAGTACGATGAAGTACTGCCGGGATATGACTTTGCAAGCAACAAAGGGTATGGCTCGGCAACGCATATACAGGCGCTTAAGGATATGGGAGCCACACCGATACATAGACAGAGTTTTATAAAGAATTTTATTTAGAGATATTAGATTGTTTTGATTTTACGGTGTGGCCAGTAAATTTATATTGCCACACCGTAATTATTAGGGGTTGAAATGCTTGGTTTTGGAATTTTACGGTGTGCGCTTTTAAAACACATATTTGCACCGTAAATATCAGCATTGTGGTGAGTCTATACCAGGGGATTACGGTGTATTAAACAAGAATTTCTATATATACCGTAATGTTCGGGTGGTACTAATATATTTTTGCGGTGCGATTTGGATAAATGAGTGTAGACACCGTAAACATTATACAATAATAGGTTAATAGGGTGAAAAAATACGGTGTAATGAAGAAATAAATTCTTTTAAACCGTAAAGAGTATCAATAAGCAAGGGAGATGTAGGATGAGAACGCAGAACAAACGAACAATAGGCAGTAATTATGAAAAGATTGCAGGGGAATATCTAGAAAAGCAAGGATACCAGATTGTTGAATATAACTTCTATAGCAGGTATGGAGAAATTGATATTATTGCAAAGCATCAAGGATATCTTGTCTTTGTGGAAGTGAAATATAGAGAGAATGATAAGAGCGGACATCCTTTGGAAGCGGTGTCCGTATCAAAACAGCGCACAATTTCAAAATGTGCGTTTTATTATTTGCAGAGATATGGATTGCAGGATACACCGGTGCGTTTTGATGTGGTGGGAATCCTAGGAGATGAGATTCAGGTTATCCAGAATGCATTCGACTTTCTTGTGTGAATGAGAGTTAATAAAAAATACCAGTTGAATTTATAGAAAACGAATGAGATAATTATGTTAGAAGCAAAGGATAAAATGGGGGGGGAGAACAGATGCTATTAACAAAAGCAGTTGAAGGTGAAGAAGTGGTAGAAGAAGTTAGTAAATTAGCCGAGTATGTAGGAGGAAAGATACCGGGACTCATCGACTTTGCGATCGGTGTGGTTCTAGCTTTGGTTGTATTCTTTATAGGTACAAAGTTAATCAAATGGATTAGAAAACTAATTCAAATTTCCATGGAAAAAGGAAATGTGGATAAAGGGGTTCGACAGTTTGTGGATTCTTTAGTGAAAATTTCACTCTACGCAATCTTGATTTTTTCCATCGGAAGCAAGTTCGGATTGGATACAACCTCTGTTGCGGCAGCGTTGGCTTCTTGTGGTGTTGCAATTGGTTTGGCATTGCAGGGAAGTCTTTCCAATTTCGCAGGTGGAGTTTTGATTCTGATGCTGAAACCATTTGTTGTCGGTGATTATATTATTGAAGATAATAAAGGACGCGAGGGGACTGTCAAAGAGATTCAATTGTTCTATACGAAACTGTTAACAGTAGATAATAAGACAGTCATCATTCCAAATGGTTCATTGGCAAATACGAGTCTTACGAATGTGACAGCACAAGATAAAAGAAGATTAGATTTGTCAGTGGGAATTTCTTATGATGCAGATTTGAAAAAGGCAAAGCAGTTGATTGAAGAGTTGCTTCGTAAGGATGAGGACATCTTGCAGAGTGAAGGTGTTACTGTTTTCGTGGATTCCCTAGGCGATAGCGCAGTTATGATTGGAGCCCGTGGCTGGGTGAAGAAGGAAGCATATTGGACTGCGAAGTGGAGATTGACAGAAAACATCAAGTTAACTTTAGATGAGAATGGAATAGAGATTCCGTTCAATCAGGTTGTGGTGCATACAAAAAGTTTAGATTGAAAATATAAATAGTTGACTTTTTCGCTTTAACGTGTTACAATGCGTAAAACAAATCAAAAAGGAGGCGGTTGAAATGATGAATAAGAAGTTTTACTTTTACTATTTTGAAAAGGGCTGCCCGCTTTTTGTATTATCCAAGGAATAGTATTTTACTACTGGATGAAACAACATAGAACGGACAGTCCGCTTTCATTATGCTTTGAATAGCAACTCTGAAAGCGGATTTTTTGTTTCCTGACAAAAATATTTATAATGAAAAGAGGTAGACGATAGAAAATGGAAAGCATGTTAGATGAAGCAAGAAAGATTATAAATGAAGTTGATTTAAAAATGGCAGAACTCTTTGTCAAAAGAATGAGAGCTGCTGAAATGGTTTATGAGCACAAGAAAAAATTCGGACTGCCGATTTTAGATCAGACTAGGGAAAATGAAGTGATTGAAAAGAATATAGAACTCATAGAAGACGAGGTTCTGAAAGGGTACTATATTGATTATATCAAGAATATGATGTCAATTTCACGAGCATACCAATATCGAATGCAAAGCGGTTTGAAGATAGCATATAGTGGTGTTGAGGGTGCATTTGCACATATAGCAGCGGGAAGAATTTTTCCAGAAGGAAACAGACTTTCCTTTCGGGATTTTAAAGCGGCATATGATTCTGTTGTAAATGGTGAAAGTGATGTTGCGGTACTCCCTATTGAAAATAGCTATGCAGGGGAGGTCGGACAGACCATCGACCTGATTTTTTCGGGAACACTTTTTATAAATGGAATCTATGAGCTTGAAATTCGCCAAAATCTTCTTGGTGTTCCGGGGGCAACAGTTGAAGATGTTAAGAAAGTTATCAGCCATCCACAGGCTCTCAGTCAGTGTCATGACTACATCGAACTGAAAAAGCTTGAAACCGAGGAGGCAAATAATACTGCTCTTGCTGCAAAAAGTGTGGCTGAAGCAAATGATAAGTCGATGGGAGCTATTGCAAGTGTTGAAACTGCAGAAATTTACGGGCTTAAGGTTTTAGCAACGGATATTAATAAGAGCGGAGAAAACACGACACGTTTTGCTGTACTTTCAAGGGTGCCTGCAAGGACGACAACCTTTTCAAACTCTGTTCTGATGTTTACCGTTAAACATGAAGCGGGATCTCTTGCAAAAGCCATCAGTATCATCGGAAAATATGGATATAACATGACGACACTTAGAAGCAGACCGTTGAAGAAACATTCTTGGCAGTATTATTTCTATATTGAAATTAATGGCTTGACGGATACGGATGAAGGAAAACAAATGATTGATGATTTGAGCAAAGTTTGCGACCAATTAAAAATCGCCGGGACTTTTGCGCCACACGTCGAAATATAGAGGTGGAAATGAAATGATAGTTGATGTAAGTAAGAAAATATTAATTGTAGGTCTTGGTCTCTTGGGCGGTAGTTATGCCAAAGTACTGAAACGATTTGGATTTCACATAAGTGCGATCACCAGAGAACAAAGTTCAATAGATTATGCACTCACAGAGCATTTGATTGACGAAGGAACAACACAAATTGACGAGAGAATGATTGGAGAGGCGGATCTTGTGATCTTTGCGCTTTATCCGCACATATTTGTGGAATGGATTGAGCAACACCAAGGACTACTGAAAAGCGGAGCACTTATTACAGATGTAACTGGTGTAAAAGGCAACATTGTATATAAAATTCAGGATATGCTTCGTCATGATGTTGAATTCATTGCAGCTCATCCCATGGCCGGTCGAGAAGTTTCTGGTGTAGAGAACAGTACGGACAAAATGTTTTCAGGAGCCAACTATATCGTAACACCGACTGCAAAAAACACACCCGAAGCTATACAAACTTGCATGGAACTTGGAAGAATTCTCGGCTTTTCAAATGTAACCACACTTTCACCAGAAGAACATGATGAAATGATTGGCTTTCTTTCTCAGCTGACGCACTGTATAGCCATTACACTTATGACTTGTAACGATAAAGATAATATGGAAAAGTTCACAGGTGACTCTTTCAGAGATCTCACTCGCATTGCAAAGATTAATGATCTTATGTGGAGTGAGTTGTTTGTGGCAAACAAGGAAGCGCTTCTTGAACAAATGAACCTATTTATAGATAAGTTTAATGAATTAAAAGCAATGTTAGAATCTGAAGATGTTGATGGGATGAGAGAAATGATGCGTTACTCTACAGAACGCCGGGCGTTGTTTGATAAAAAATAATACAAAAACCCGAAGAACGTTGATGCTTCGGGTTTTTCATGGTATTTTGACTTATTCTAAAAAGAATAGATTAAGCCGAAAATGGGACTCGAACCCACGACCTACGCATTACGAATGCGTCGCTCTACCAACTGAGCCATTTCGGCAAGTGACGTTTGTCACAAGGATTAGTATAATTGGAAAGAAGGAGAAAGTCAAGCGAATTAGTTGACAAATAACACCTCGGTGCTAAAATTATATACATATTCATTTACTTGAAAGAAGGACTATGACATGATTCGTATGGAGTTGGGAAAAAACAGTTACAACATAGAAATAGAACGTGGAAATCTCGCCAAAGCAGGAGAACTTCTAAACCTAAACCGCAAGGTCATGATTATCACAGACGAAGGTGTTCCTCGTGCTTATTCAGAGAAAATTGCAGAGCAATGTAAGGAAGCATACATAAAGGTAGTTCCATGTGGAGAAGGAAGCAAATCCCTTCAGACAGCAGAAGAGATTCTGACAGAGATGTTAAGCTATCAGTTCAGCCGTAAGGATTGTGTGGTTGCAGTCGGTGGTGGAGTTGTCGGCGACCTCGGTGGTTTTGTGGCATCGCTCTATATGCGAGGTGTAGACTTTTATAATGTTCCAACGACAGTTTTATCACAGGTAGATTCTTCTATTGGTGGAAAGACAGCCGTGAACCTCGCAGGAATCAAGAACATTATCGGTGCATTTTATCAGCCGAAGGCAGTGCTGATTGACCCGGATACGCTGAACAGTTTGCCGGAACGTCAGATTGTAAACGGACTTTTTGAGGCAATTAAGATGGGAGCAACAAGCGATAAAGAATTGTTTGATTTGTTCATGAATGATGACTGGAAGAATCATTTAGACCTTATTATAGAAAAGGCTTTATTAGTAAAGAAATACGTAGTGGAGCAGGATGAGAAGGAGAGCCATCTTCGGAAAATTCTGAATTTCGGTCACACCATCGGGCATGGCTTCGAGAGTGCGGCACACGGAAGATATTTACACGGGGAATGTGTGGCACTTGGAATGCTGTATATGAGCAGCGAGGATGTGCAAGACCAGCTCTGTGAGATTTATGAGAAGCTGGGATTTGAACTTCCGGAATTCTATACTTTCGATATGGAAGAAGTGAAAGAGGCAATTACTCACGATAAAAAAGCAAGTAATCAGAATTGCTCAGTCGTATATGTTTCTGAGATTGGGGACGGTAGCATTGAAGAATGGAGCATGGATGATGTGCTTAACAGATTGGAGTGTAACGAAGATGAAGAATATATTTGGTAATAGCATTACCGTGACCTTGTTTGGCGAGAGCCACGGGGAACAGATTGGTGCGGTGATTGATGGATTGGCGCCGGGCATAGAAGTGGATATGGACTTTATCCGCAAGCAGTTGGAACTTAGAAAACCTCATGGGAAGATTTCGACACAGCGAGTAGAGGCAGATGAGCCACATATTGTGAGTGGTGTGTTTGAGGGGAAAACCACAGGAACGCCGATTTGCATTTTATTTGAAAACAATAATACAAAAAGTAAGGACTATTCTAAGACAAAGGACCTCATGCGTCCGGGACATGCAGACTATACGGCACTTCAGAAGTATCATGGTTTCGCGGATTACCGGGGAGGCGGACATTTTTCGGGTAGAATTACAACTCCGATTGTGGCTGCGGGAGCAATCTTAATAAAAGCGCTGCAGAAAAAAGGAATCTATATCGGCAGTCATATTCAGAAATGCGGCCCGATTGAGGATAGAAGATTCGAGGATTATGCGGCTGATATCGCAAAGGTCAATGACCTCATTTTCCCTGTATTAGATGAAAAGGTGGCAGAGAAAATGAATGACTACATGTTAGAGGCAGCAGGAGAAGGTGACAGTGTCGGTGGCATTCTGGAAACGGTGGTGACCGGACTACCGGCAGGTGTTGGAGAGCCGTGGTTTGATACGATGGAAAGTATGCTGGCACATGGCCTCTTTAGCATTCCGGCTGTGAAAGGTGTAGAATTCGGTGAGGGATTTGGTTTTGCAGATATGAAGGGAAGCGAAGCAAACGATGCATTCGAAGTGAAAGATGGAAAAGTGGTTACAAAAACCAATCACAATGGCGGAATCAACGGCGGTATTACGAATGGAATGCCTATCCGTTTCAACACAGTTGTAAAACCGACGCCATCTATTTATAAGAAGCAAGAGACAGTAAACATGGCAACTATGGAAAATGAAGTGATGCAGATTGAAGGGAGACATGACCCGGCGATTATTCACCGCGCAAGAGTGGTTGTGGACAGTATGACGGCGATTGTGATTGCGGATATGCTGGCACTTCGTTATGGAACAGACTGGCTCTAAGGAGATGACAGGAAATGAAAGTGACAATTACACCGAGTAGGGCAAACGGCACTGTACTTGCACCGCCATCAAAAAGCATGGCGCATCGCATGTTGATGGGGGCCGGACTTGCAGAAGGCACATCGGTAGTAGAAAATATAGATTTGAGCGAAGATATCCAGGCAACTCTTGGAATCTTAAAGGCACTAGGCGGACAATATAGAATCGAAGACCGCAAGGTGATTATGCAGGGTGTCGGAGGCAAGAGTCTTCAGACAAATCAGCAACTAAACAGTAACGAAAGCGGAAGCACACTGCGTTTTTTTATCCCATTAGTATTGGCAGGTGGAGCAAAGTGTGAATTCGTCGGTGCGAAGCGTTTGTTTGAGAGACCGCTAGGCATCTATGAAGATATTTGCAAAGAACAGGGGATCCTTTTTGAGAAGCACGAAATGGGACTGACAGTGGAAGGACAACTGAAGGCGTCGCACTTCAAGGTAAAGGGTAACATCAGTAGTCAGTTTATCACGGGATTACTTTTTGCACTTCCACTATTGGAAGAAGACAGTGTGCTGGAAGTATTGCCACCGATTGAAAGTAGGGCATATATCGATATGACACTGGAGGCACTTGAGACCTTCGGAATCCACGTGAAGCAGGAAGGAAATACATTTTATATTGCGGGCAATCAGACCTATCAGGCGAAAGATGTAACGGTGGAAGGTGATTATTCCAATGCAGCATTTTTGGATGCCTTCAATCTGATTGGCGGAAATGTGGAAGTGACAGGACTTCGCAAAGATACACTGCAGGGCGACCGCATTTATAAGACATATTATGAAGTATTAAAAGAAAAGAATCCGGTGATGGACATCGCAGAGTGTCCGGATCTTGGACCGATTTTGATGGGAATGGCGGCAACAGGTAATGGTGCAAAGTTTACCGGTACAAGAAGACTTCAGATTAAGGAAAGCGACCGAGGTGCTGTCATGGCAGAGGAACTTGCAAAATTCGGCATTAAGGTGGATGTGATGGAAAATGAGATTGTGGTACACAAGGGTGTGCTTGTAAGACCAAGTGAACCCCTTAGCAGTCATAATGACCATCGCATTGCAATGACGATGGCCACCCTATGTACGATAACAGGAGGTACGATTGACGGGGCTGAGTCGGTGCGAAAGAGCTTTCCAAACTATTATGATGTGATAGAATCTTTAGGAATACAAGTGACGAGAGAAGTGTAGACGGGAGGAAATGTAAGATGAATTGTGAATTCAAGAGAAAATTACCGATACCGAAGAAAGTAAAAGCGATGTATCCGGTGACGGACAAGATGCGCGAGGATTTTGAAAAGCGCGATGCCGAGATAAAGAAAGTGCTGTCAGGAGAGAGCGATAAATTCTTATTGATTATCGGACCATGTTCTGCAGACTATGAAGAATCGGTAATGGACTATATTTCTAGACTTCGTCCGGTGCAGGAAAAGGTGGAAGATAAGATTATTATCATTCCGAGAATCTATACGAACAAGCCGAGAACAACCGGTGCGGGATATAAAGGTATGCTTCATCAGCCGGACCCGCTTCACGATGAAGATATGTTAGAGGGGCTTACAAAGATTAGAAAACTTCACATGAGAGCGCTTCAGGAGACAGGTTTTTCCTGTGCAGACGAAATGTTATATCCGGAGAACTACAGATATTTATCTGATTTATTGGCTTATGTGGCAGTCGGTGCTCGTTCCGTGGAAAATCAACAGCACCGTCTCACGGCGAGCGCCATTGATGTGCCGGTCGGAATGAAGAATCCAACCAGCGGCGATTTGTCGATTATGATGAATTCCATTACAGCAGCACAGAGCGGACATACATTTATCTACAGAGGTTGGGAAGTGGAGAGCGCAGGTAATCCATATGCGCATGCAATTCTCAGAGGTGGCATGAATGCACAGGGCGAAAATATTTCCAATTACCACTATGAAGACTTGATGAAGGTATATGAGCATTATCAGGAAAAGAACCTGAAAAATATGAGTGTGGTAATTGATGCAAACCACGCCAACTCTAATAAAAAATATATGGAACAGATTCGTATCAGTAAGGATGTGCTCCATAGCCGTCGTGTGAACAAAGATATTCGTTCACTTGTAAAAGGTCTTATGATTGAAAGTTACATTGTAGACGGCGCGCAGTCAGCAGAGTGCGGAACATACGGACAGTCGATTACAGACCCATGTCTTGGATGGGAGAAGACAGAACGCTTAATTTATGAATTGGCGGAGGAAACGTAAAAAGGAGTTTACATGAAAAGACTCAGTTCATTTATCATAACGTATTTATTTGTTTGTGCAATTTTTTGTTTTGTATTATTCCGCGAATATCAAAATGCTGCGCCTGAAAGTAGTATATCTAATGACGTGGAGCAGAAAGTGCAGGAGGAAGTTGCGCAGGAAGAACTGGTGCAGGAAGATTCCGTGCAGGAAAATCAGCAAGATGGTTTTGGACATAAGCCTGTCGAAGAACAGTTTTATTATCATTACAGCAGGCTAAATGAGTTAGGGAAAAAGATTTATAACAAACTGAATCGTGCTGTGAAAAATTTTGAGACGAGTGTTGATTTGTATAGTTACAAGTGCTCCGGGGATATGATTGAGAAGATATATGCTGCACTGACGGCTGATTATCCTCAGTATTTCTATCTCACTAAGAATTGCTCGTATTCTTACGACTCAAAGAACCAGTGTGTGAAGCAATTGTTGTTCGTGTATACAGATGGAACGACAACCGATCAATATGATGACCGCGGGAAGAAAATGATTACTGCGGATCGCAATGTAATCATGAATAAAATAAATGCTTTTAAAGCGGAGATTTCTGAGTTTGTAACAAGTATTCCTACTAACAGTTCTGATTTGGAAAAAGAGAAATTGATTTATGAATTTTTGCAAAGTCATGTTTCATATGACATGCAAGCAGCCACTTTGGTAGATAACCCTACCGGCATGCAGGTTCCGCATGCTTATGATGCGTATGGAGCGATGTGTGAGAAAAATGCAGTATGTGAAGGCTATGCAAAACTGTTTCAATACCTCTGCTATTGTGTAGGAATTAATTCTACGGTGGTATTGGGAACTTCATCCGGGCAACCGCATATGTGGAATTGCGTCGAGATAGACAACGAATGGTATATGCTCGATGTGACATGGGATGACTCTGGAAAAGAGAACCTGTATTGTTATAGTTATTTTAATCTGACGGAAAGTCAGATAAGTGCAGATCACGTTGTAGATGCTTCCACACTTAAAGTGCCAAGTTGTGTCTCTGACACCAATGCGTTTTATAATCAGTATGCATTATATGTCAGTGATATTTCATCGGCACCCGCAAATTATCAGCAAGTATTGGATCGTCTTGTTCAGAATGGTGATAAGCAGCTTTGCCTTTATCGAGGAAATCAAAGTGGCAGTATGCAGGAATATATCGGAAAGCAAATTTTGCGAAGAAATTCGGAGGTGCAACAATATATTTCTGCCAAAGGTTATGCAATTGATTTGGAACATTCATATATAGAGGCAGGAGAATATTGTTATATATCACTAAAATAAAAAAAGATTGTGTAGAGTAGTTGCCCTACATAATCTTTTTTTGTATATGTACTAAAATGGTATGAACGAAGCAAGAATTGCCAAAATCAAGGCAGGAAGCATATTTGCCACACGAATTTTCTTGCCCCACACAAGATTGACACCTACGCAGAAAATTAAAATGGATCCAATCATAGACAAGTTGGAAAGTGCTTCCTGAGTCATAATTGGGCTAACGTATCGTGCGAGTAACGTAATAGAACCTTGTAACAGTCCCACAGGAATGGCAGAAAAAATACATCCTTTTCCCATAGCGCATGTCATGACCATAATAATAATGAGGTCAAGGACTGCCTTTGTTGCAAGTATGGAAAAATCGCCGGTCATTCCGTCTTCAATAGCACCGACAATCGCCATGGCTCCGATACATACTGTCAAAGATGCAACAACAAATGCCTCGATAAAACGGTTGTCCTTTGCATTGCCTGTCCGACGTTTCAGCCATTCGCCAAAGCGTTCAAACAGATTTTCAATGTTAAGTAGTTCACCAATCAGTGTCCCTAAAGCGAGACAACTGACAATCAGAAGGCTTCCGCTACTGGCAAGAGTATTCTGTTCGATGCTAAGCATAGATTCCAATGCACCCGCTATTGCAATAAATATCGTGGAGATACCGCAGGCTTTTGTTAAAGAATTCTGCATGTCCTCCTTGAGAAAACGTCCAAATAATAAGCCTAGTATTCCGCCTGCCAGGATGGCAGTGCAGTTGATGATAGTTCCTAAACCAATCATGATAAAAACTCACTTTCATACAAAGATATTTGTATCCTAGCTTAAATGGCGGTTTGTGTCAAGTTTCGACTTGAGCCTTTATATTCTTTTTCTGTTGTGCATTATTCCTATATTCTGTTATAATATATGGCGATATGGAAAGGAAGTTGTGTTACATGAAGAAAACAACGCTTGAGATTGAGAATGAATTAAAGCATGTGAAAACTCACGCAGCATTAAAACAATTTATGGAAGAAAATTTAATTGGTCAACTGCGATTTGGTGATCGGTTTTTGGAATTATGTAAAAAGCAAGGTGTGAAACATGCGGATTTATTGAATACAGTAGCTGTGTCTAAGTCTCAACTTTATGCTGTTATCAATGGAACAAGAAATCCGAGTAAGGAATTGGTTATCAAACTTGCGCTTGCATTGAAGCTAACGATTGATGAGACGAACGAGTTGCTCAAATTATCGGGCCATAAAGAACTATATGTTAAGAACAAAGAAGATAGTATTATCATGTTTGGTCTAAAAGAAAACAAATCGATTTGTGAGATAGAAGAATTGTTGAAAGAATATAAAATAAAGTTTACGCTTACAGATGAGGAATAGACATGTCAGAAATAAAGTACGATTTTTTAATATCGCAGGTTAGTCAGATTCGCGACATAAAAGAAGATGACAAGATAAAAATTAGCGTGGTTTTCTATGAGGAAACTCAATCACCGTGTGTGTTGAAAGTGTGCAAAAATCGCGACATGACTGAGGTGTATCAAAAAATGATGGATATACGCCATCCCAATATGGTAACAGTTTATGATGTGGTTTATGCAAATAATAATACCTATATCATAGAAGAATTCGTTAGTGGAAAAACATTGTATGAAGTGTTACAAGAACATGGGAAGTTTTCTGAAAGAGAAATAGCTCAGATGATGATTGACATTTGCGGTGGATTGGAACTATTGCATGAATGTCAACCACCGATTATACATAACGATATTAAGACCTCTAATATTATGGTTCGTGAAGATGGAACTGTAAAATTGATTGATTTTGATATAGCCAGAAGCTATAAAGAAGGTGCGATAAAGAATACGAAACTTATGGGAACTGAGGAATATGCAGCTCCGGAGCACTTTGGTTTTGGACAGTCGGAACCATGCACAGATGTCTATGGTTTGGGAGTTACAATGCATGAACTCCTTACGGGGGTTGCCCTGACAAATGAGCGCAAAATGACGTACAAGGGCTCGCTTCGAAAAATCATACAACGTTGCATTGAGGTGAATCGTGAAAAAAGATATGCATCTGCAAAATTATTAAGAAAAGAATTGGAAAGGTTTTTGAAGAAAAAGAAAATAATTCTCCCATTATGCATTGCTTTGGCAATACTCTTGATATTAGGCGTTGCGTTAGGCTTCTGGCAGCCGAAAGATTCCAGGCATTCGGATAAAAGAGGGAATACTGTATTTGAGTTGTTGCATGGAGATAATCAGAACGATGTTAAAAATGATGAAACATCAGATAAACAACTTGAAAATCAGGAAAATGATGAAACATCGGATGATTTCGAAAAACCTGAGATAACTACAAAGGATAATACGCAAGAAAAAGATAAGAATAATGAAGTGACCGATGGACAACAAACTGATACAAATAGCAATCAAACTGGGCCACAAGACAATGATAAGGAAATAGTACCTGAAACGGGGGGACAAGAAGGAAACCAGACAAATAATCAGAGTGGTAATACGACTACAACAACAAATACAAAGAAAGTCAATACAGTATGCAGTGTTTCAGGGACGCTTCATACAATGATTGCAGTACCTGATATGGGATTTGTGACGTTAGAAAAAATATCCGGAACATATCATGTCAAAACCTCGAGTGGGAAAGAAAAGACGTTGGGCGAAGTTGGTGGCAGCTATGGATGCAGGCTGACATATAACAGTTATTCTGATAAATTGTATTTGCTCGAATATAACAATAATAGTACCAAGATTTACGAGATGGATAAAAACCTGAATATAGACAAGAAAGCAACATTTTCAGGGGGCTATTATATTGATAAAAGTCATCTGGCATGCAACTTTTTCTCTGATGGTACTATGGTTTGCAATCCTTTGTTCCAAATGATTAATTGTGATAACTGGACGTTTATGGGGCAAGCACCGGGAAGTTCCTATGTGATTGGGGACAAACTGTATAAACGAGGTTCATCCGCATTTTTCGTAGAAGTAGATATGGCGGGGAATACGGTTAAAGAATACGATGGTGACTTTTTTGCAACTGTATATAATGATCAGATCTTTGTAACTGGCAACTATGCTTATTTTATTGGTACTGCAAATAAAAAAGATTATCTATACCGTTTTGATGGGACTTCATTTACACAGGTTGCATGCCTAAATGATTATCAATATTATGCAAGTTTCTCTTATTCTTACTTATCGGTATCTGAAGATGCATTTCGATGTTATGATACGAATAATAAAGTGATAAAAGAATTTAAACTAAAATAAAAGTCTACAAGAAGTAGACGAAAAAAAGGTGGTTATGGACTAGAATACGTCTGTAATCACTTTTTTTGTATGGGGGGCATGAAGGGATATGGAACAAAAGAAAAACGACGTGTCTGAAGAACAGACGATAGAGAGTATTCGACAGGAAGCATTTTTAGAAGGGTATAAGTACGCAATTAGAGTTCTGGAAGAAGGATTGGTAAAAAAAACAAAGGTGGAGTAATGCTGCAAGATTACTCCGCCTTTGTCTGAATATCATGTATGATTTGCTGAACATGAGCCAATTGTGTCTTAGAGAGTCCAGTAACCTCAATATAATCTCGGTTTTCCAATTCCAACAAGAAATCTGTGCTCACAGAGAAAAATCGTGAGATTTTCACCAGCATTTCAATGGAAGGCAGGATATTGTTGTTTTCCCAATTCGAAATGGTCTGCTTGGATACATTTAGCTCATTGGCCAATTGAACTTGATTTAAATTGTGCGATAATCGTAATTCTTTAATAACATCTCCGAACATGGCAACCTCCTTTTTATAAGAATATTATACGAGAAAACTATTTACAAAATACAAAAGTATTGATACAATGGACTTTGCAAAATATACACAAGAGAGGAGTTACAACAAAGTGAAAAAGCCTTTTTACAAGAGAATATGGTTTTGGGCCATAGTCATTATTCTTATTTTGGGGGGAAACAACGAAAAAAAACAAAGTAACGATACTGATTCGGAAAATGAAGAAATAATTGAAACAAAAGCACCTGAGAATCATGTATCAAAGGAATATGTAAGATGGTTTGCAAAAAAGTACAAACTCAAGATTAATGGTTTCAAGTCAGAAAGAGTGAAAGTAGATACTTTGGTAGAGGATGTGGATTTCTCAAAAGGAGTTCGTGTAGAACAAAGCATTTTTGGAAAGAGATATGAGCGTACGAAGGAAGGAAATATACTTTATATTGGAGACATGAAAGACAACAAACCGGATGGGTATGGAATACTTTACGAACGAGTTTATGCATGTCTTGAAGATGGTTTTTTACAAATATCAGATACAAGACGCGTTAGTGAAACCGAATATGAGAATGCATTTTATACACCGATATATGCAGGAGAATTCCGGGATGGGAAATTTGATGGGTTTGGATACAAATATATGACGGCTAAAGAAATAGCAAAAAACGTTGTTGAGGTTTATGATGAACCTTATTTTTCTATAAAACCAACAAAAGAAATTTCAGGAACATATGATGAAATACAGAAGGTTGTAATAGACGAAGCTTCACCATGCATATATGAGGGGTATTTTTCTAAAGGAAAATACAACGGAAAAGGAAATGAATATGTTTACGGAATTACGGCGCATTATGGAGGATTATGGAGGGATGATTTGTTAGATGGGGTGTGTATAGAACAACAATATCAAGAGATATTTGATTCGCAAGACATGGAAAATTCAAATGAAGAATCTCAAATAGGGATGATTATGGGTGTAATGAATACCACACCGAATTTGGATTATCTTAATATTTTGTCAGGAACCTATAAGAATGGAAAAGCTAATGGTAAATTTCACATCTATGGAAATGACTCATTGATCTATGAAGGCGATGTAAAAAATGATTCTAGAAGTGGACAAGGTATTAGCTATTTCTATAGAACAAATCAGATAGAATATGATGGGGAATGGCGTAATGGTGAATATCATGGAACTGGTACACTATATAAACGAGATGGTGCAATTGACTACGAGGGTGAATGGGCAAATGGAGATTATGCTAGTTAAGAACATAAAGAAAAGGGAGGAAAAATTTTCATGGGATTAGTAATATATGGAATTTTAGCATATTGGGCAACGGGAAGAACGATCTATAGAAACAGAATATTAATTGGTACATGGAAAGGTATTTTTTATGAAAGATTAGCTGCAGGACTGTTTTTGGGAATAATTTTAATACCATGGGCAATCATCACTCTTTTTACAGACAGATAGAATAGTGATAGTAGAAGAACAAGGGAAGAAACTTCTTAATAGAGATTTGTGAGGAAGAAAAATGGTAGAGAAGATAGAAATATTTGGAAAAGATTTAGAGTTGGATGATGAGAGGTTGCTTGATCTTATAATCCACCGAGAAGTTAGGCGTGTTGCCAAAGAAACTGTAGAAGATATAAAAAATATTTTTGCTAAACACAAAACAATAGAAGAGTTAGTAAATCATGAAGAGGCATTTTTTGTGTTATTTGCGTTGGTATTTTTAAAATGTGGTAAATTTCTTGAAGAACTTGATATTACAGAGATAGACGGTGACGATATTCAAAAATTATACCATGAGGAGCCCACAAATTATTTTTGGGATTCTTTTGAAAACTTGAAAAATGAGTATAAAAAGATACTCATTTTCGAGGAAAGCAATCAAGAGAGTAAGTTAAGAAAATTATATAACGATTTATCGATGCGTCAAGAATTAGAACAAGCAGCTTATATGGATGTGTATGAATTGATTCCACTCATTCAATATTTGTTGCAGCAAAAAGGAATTGCGGATAATCCTATTACTCTAGAAGATGAAGAAGAAGGAGTGGAGTTGTTCGAATATTTAAAAGTAAATAAACTTGAAAAGAGACAGGCATATGAGATTGCATATCAACTGTTTTGCACTGATCCTTCTGAACCTGAATATTATGACTGGTGTATTTTGCATTTTCCTGAGGAAATCTCCAACTTAGTCCAATTAGAACGCTTGGCGGGCTATGAGCCAACCAGAACTCTTTTGGAAAAAGGATTACAAGCATTATTTGAAAAGATGCCTCACAGTACAGAAGAAGAAACAGTGTTGGTAAAAAAGAAAATGGAAGAGATAAGAACTAATGTTGGGATTTCAGAAAGTGATACCATTAAAAAAGTGGATAAGATGTTATATCAATTCGATTTAGAAGCGAGAACATTTCAAAACATTGAATTTGCAACGAGAGAATTGAGAAAAAAGGCAGAAGAAGATTATTTGGAATTGTCGAAGGTTTGCGAAGGTGTTGAGCAATTTGACGAAAATAGTTGCGAACAACATAGGGAAGCAATCTGTAAAAAAGATTATGTTCAAGAAATAGTTGACATATTTATTAAAAAAATAGATGACAGAAAAATAACTATTTGGAAAGAAGAAGATGCGGTGAAAATCGAGAAAATTTTCTTGAAGACAAATATAAATGATGAAGCAAGCATTCGGAATAGCGTTTCAGAAATTGAAAGCATAGGGCGTACAGATGATAAAATGAATTATATCAATGCATTAACAGGCATGAATAATGAAAATAAAGAACTATTTATTAAATTCTACGAATGGAAAGATAGGAAATTCATTCGAAAATACTTGATACAAGTTATTCTTTGGATTGCTGGAATTGTAAGTTTGCTTTCAGGAATTGGTATATTGGTAATTATTATTGCAGTTATATATACTATGTTCAAAGCCAAAAAAATTAACAAGATGAAAAAAACATGGGAACTGTTGACATTAAATGGTAAGTTGGTGCACCCACAATTATTATCAGGACAGAATATAGAAATTAATAATGAAGTTAAAATAGAAATTGAGGAAGATAAAATGTTTTGCAAATCGTGTGGAAAAGAGATAAATTCTTCAGATTTATTTTGTAAATATTGCGGAACGAAGATTGAAAAATAATTGCGAGTAAAATTTTATTAATACTAATTGGAAGTTGCATGGTTTTAACTACTGTGGCATGTGGTGCCATTAGTGAGGGTGAGGAAGATTATGTAGAGCAGTTGCGGGAGACCGCAGCTGCTTTTCGTTACAAAGAAATTTTGTGTTTTATATTGACCTAGTATATGAAACAATATATAATTTGTTTATGCAACGCATAAAGAGGTGAATTATGGAAGCAAAAGAAGAATTAAGAAAATTAAGAGAAAGTACGGGCATGAATCGAAAAGAATTCTGTGAGTATTTCGAGATTCCTTATATGACGGAAACAGATTGGGAATTAGGCAACAGACGAGTGCCAAAGTATCTTTTGCGATTGATGGCATATAAGATTCATATGGAACATTTATCAAATGATGATACAGAAGACTAACAAGGATGACATGGAACAAAAGCTAGGAGGAATACTATGGGAGAAAAGACGACACTCATGACTGTAGATAATATATGTAATAGAGTTTATCTCATACGAGGACAGCAGGTTATGCTTGATTATGATTTGGCAGAAATTTATGGATATGAGCTGAAACGTTTGAATGAGCAGGTGAAACGTAATATTGCACGATTTCCAGAAGATTTTATGTTTCAGTTGAAAAAAGAAGAAATTCCAGAAAGTTTTTTAAAGTCGCAATTTGCGACTTTAAACGAGAACGGGAACAAAAGAGGTCTCCATGTTAAGAAATTACCATATGCTTTTACCGAGCAAGGCATATATATGTTAGCAACCGTTCTACGAGGAGAACTTGCAGAACAACAAAGCATATTTATTATGAGAGCGTTTCGAGAAATGCGTCATTACATAAAACAGAATCAGCAGTTTGTTACACAATCGGAAATGCGCCTTGTGACGGCTAAGGTGTCGGAGATGTCTGTGCAGATGGCAAGTATGTCTGACAGACAGAAGAAAACGGAGCAGAATGTTCAAAAAATTCAAAAAAGCATAGATACTCTTAACGAGAATTTTGTATCTGAAAAAGATTTCAAAAATTTTGTCATCTACAAAGGTCAAAAATTCGAGGCAGATGCAGCATATATAGATATTTATCAGCAGGCAACGACAAGTATTTACGTAGTTGATGATTATATGAATACGAAAACTTTACAACTGCTGTCACAGAAAATGTCGGGCGTTGAAGTTGTTTTGTTTACTGAAAATGGACACGGCAAAAATGGTTTTTTGACGACGGCGGTGGTGAATGATTTTCGTAATCAATATCCACCACTTCGTATTAAATCAAATCCAGATTGCCATGACAGATTGATTGTTCTTGATTATGGATTGCCTACGGAACAAGCATATCATTGTGGTGCATCTAGTAAAGATGCAGGGAAAAAACTTTGTGCTATTAATAAAATTGAAAACACAACAATGATTCATCCGGTAATTGATGATTTGTTGTTGGGGGCAGATAAGAAGATTTAATGCTATGTATAGCAGTTATTCGAGAATTCGAATAGCTGCTTTTTGTTATGAGACGTTGTACCTAAAAATGCTTCTGATACAGTTTTTCAATCAGATTAATCAAAGCGTACAACCCCATCGCCAATACACACAGTATCACAATCGACATGAGTAGCCAATCCATCTTAAACACCTGACTGGAGTAGATAATGAGATATCCAAGCCCGTTTCGTGCAGCCAGGAATTCGCCAATCACAACACCCACCAGACACAGTCCGATATTGACCTTCATATTGCTGACAATGGCAGGAATACAGCTTGGTATCACAACCTTTGTAAGTGCTTGATATTTGGTCCCGCGCAGGGTAAAGATTAGCTTGATTTTCTCCGGGTCTACCTCGCGAAAACTCGTGGACATACTCATGATGCTTCCGAAGATTGCAACAGACATACCGGCCACAATGATTGTTTTTGGAGTGGCACCAAGCCATACGATAAGGAGCGGCGCCAGGGCTGACTTCGGAAGGCTGTTCAGTACAACAAGGAATGGCTCGGTAATCTCAAGGAGCTTTTTGCTAAACCACAAGAGAGTAGCAATTAAAATGCTGAAGATGGTCACCAGAGCAAAGCTAACGAGAGTCTCGTACAACGTGATTCCAACGTGCAAAAAAATGCTTTTGTCAAGTACCATACCCCAGAAACAGAGCACAACTTTACTCGGACTGCTGAAAATAAACGAGTCAATGATTCCATAGTATGCAGTCAGTTCCCAGAGGAGCAGGAATGCAACGAACACAAATATGCGGGTAAAACGCACAAATATGCGATGCTGTTTTTGCATCTTCAGATAAAGAAGTTGATTTTTCGAAGGATTATTCATGCACGTTCAACTCCTTCCATATAGCGTGAAAATATTGGTTAAACTCCGGTGTGTTTCGGCGAAGCAGAGGTGTATTTTTATCTTCCGGGAAGTGAATTGGTACAATCGTTTTCACAGACCCCGGTCGCTCCGTGAGAACAATCACGCGGTCTCCGAGGCTGATGGCTTCTGCGAGGTCGTGAGTGACGAGAATGGCAGTTCTCTTTTCCTTGCGGATAATCTGCCCGATATCATCTCCGACAGCGAGTCGTGTCTGGTAATCCAGTGCAGAAAATGGTTCATCAAGAAGCAGTAAATCAGGCTCTAAAATTAAAGTGCGGATTAGTGCAACGCGCTGTCGCATACCACCGGAGAGCTCCGAAGGTTTGGCGTTTGCAAATTGCTCTAATCCGTATTGCTTCAATAATCCATAAGCCTTCTCCTTGGTGTCTGCGGTGACACTGTGTTGGACTTCCAGGCCAAGAATGATGTTGCGATAGACGCTTCGCCATTCTAACAGATGGTCTTTTTGCAGCATATATCCAATGTGATCGCCAACAAGGTTTACCGTTCCGCTTTCGGGAGGAATGAGACCGGAAATAATCGAAAGTAAGGTGGATTTTCCGCAACCGGAAGGACCGACGATACTTACAAAGTCACCTTGCTTTAGTGAGAAGGAAAGATGAGAGAGAGCAAGCGTTTCTCCCTCCATGCCATGATAAGCATGGCTGATGTCTTGAAGTTCTAAGATGTTTTCCATGACATACCTCCTTTAAATATGAGAGATATTTCTCATCTAATATACTCTATTTTATGTAGAAATATGGAAACGGTGCTTGAATGAATGGGAAGAAAAGGGTATAATATTTGGATAGCATTTTTATATGGAGTTGTTTTTATGAATTACCAAAAAGAACTGGATAAATTAATTGAACGACTTTCAAAAGAAGGGCGAGTACCGAAACTTTTATTGCACAGTTGCTGCGCACCATGTAGCAGTTACGTGCTCGAGTACTTGTCAAACTATTTTGAAATTACCGTATTTTATTACAATCCGAATATTTTTCCGGAAAATGAATACACCAAGCGCATTTTAGAGCAACAGACACTCATCGGTGACATGAAAGTAAAGCACCCGGTTTCATTTCTTGCGGGGAACTATGACAGAGACCGATTCTTTCAGATTGCCGAGGGGTTAGAGCATCTTCGTGAGGGCGGAGAGCGTTGCTTCAAATGCTACGAGCTTCGCTTGGAGGAAGCGGCAAAGATTGCTAGGGATGCAGGATTTGATTACTTCACAACGACGCTCAGCATCAGCCCATTAAAAAATGCGGACAAGCTAAATGAGATTGGCACAAAGTTAGCAGACAAATACGGAGTGCGGTATCTGCAGTCCGATTTTAAAAAGAAGAACGGTTACAAGCGTTCGATAGAATTATCGAGTGAGTACGGCCTTTACAGACAGGATTACTGTGGTTGCGAGTATTCATTCCGAGACCGACAAAAACAGAAAGAAGGAAGATAAGTATGGCACAGCTTTGGGGTGGAAGATTTACAAAAGAGACAGACCAATTGGTCTATAATTTTAACGCGTCAATTTCGTTTGACCAAAAGTTTTACGAGCAGGATATTAGAGGCAGTATTGCTCATGTAACAATGCTTGCCGAGCAGGGAATTCTGACGGAAGAAGAGAAAGAGCAGATTATTGATGGACTTCACGGCATCTTAAAGGATGTTCAGGAGGGAACTCTTGCAATTTCGGATAAATATGAGGACATTCACAGCTTTGTGGAGGCAACTCTTATTGACCGTATCGGTGAGGCGGGTAAGAAACTGCATACCGGTAGAAGCCGTAACGACCAGGTTGCATTGGATATGAAACTCTACACAAGAGATGAGATTGATGCGTTGGATGATCTTTTGAAGGAACTTTTAAAGGTACTTCTTCAGATTATGAAAGAAAACACCGAAACCTTTATGCCTGGCTTTACGCATTTGCAAAAGGCTCAGCCAATCACCTTGGCACATCACATGGGAGCATATTTTGAGATGTTCAATAGAGACCGCTCGCGTCTTACAGACATTTACGACCGCATGAATTATTGTCCGCTTGGCTCAGGAGCTTTGGCAGGAACCACATATCCGCTTGACCGCAACCTTACGGCAGAACTGCTTGGCTTCTATGGTCCGACGTTAAACAGTATGGATTCGGTTGCAGACAGAGACTACTTGATTGAGTTGCTCTCTGCGATGTCAACGATTATGATGCATTTAAGCCGCTTCTCAGAAGAGGTGATTATCTGGAATTCCAACGAGTATCGTTTTGTGGAAATCGATGACGCGTACAGTACCGGAAGCAGCATCATGCCGCAGAAGAAAAATCCGGATATTGCGGAGTTGGTTCGCGGGAAAACGGGACGCGTTTACGGAGCACTGATGTCACTTCTGACAACGATGAAGGGAATTCCGCTTGCATACAACAAGGATATGCAGGAGGATAAGGAATTTGTCTTCGATGCAATCGATACTACAAAAGGATGTCTTGCATTATTTACAGGCATGCTTCGCACGATGCACTTTAATAAAGAAGTGATGGAAAACAGCGCAAAGAATGGCTTTACAAATGCGACAGACGCAGCAGACTATTTGGTAAACCACGGCGTTGCGTTCCGCGATGCCCATGGTATTGTGGGACAGCTTGTTCTTTACTGTATCGAAAAGGACATGGCACTGGACGACATGACATTAGCAGAGTACAAAGCGATTTCACCGGTGTTCGAGGAGGACATTTACGAGGCCATCAGCATGAAGACTTGTGTGGACAAGCGTAAGACAATCGGTGCACCGAGCAAGGAAGCAATGGAAAAAGTTATCAAAATTTACGAAAATTACTTGCATTAAATGGAAAAAAGGTTTAGTATTTTCAGAATAGACGACTTGAAGAGAAGAGGGATAATTATGGATAAGAAATTGAGAGTAGGTATTTTAGGAGCAACCGGTATGGTAGGACAGCGTTTTATCGCGCTTTTAGAGAATCATCCTTGGTATGAAGTAGTAACAGTAGCAGCAAGCCCGCGTTCAGCCGGGAAAACATATGAAGAGGCAGTTGGCGGCCGTTGGAAAATGGACACACCAATGCCGGAGGGAGTTAAGAACTTAATCGTTGCAAATGTAAACGAAGTGGAAAAAGTGGCATCAAGCGTAGACTTCGTATTCAGTGCAGTCGATATGACAAAAGATGAAATCAGAGCAATCGAAGATGCGTATGCAAAGACAGAGACACCGGTTGTTTCAAACAACAGCGCACATCGCTGGACAAAGGACGTTCCGATGGTAGTGCCGGAAATCAATCCGGAGCATTTCGAAGTCATCGAAGCACAGAAAAAACGTCTCGGTACAACAAAAGGTTTCGTAGCAGTAAAACCAAACTGCTCAATCCAGAGTTATGCACCGGTTCTGACAGCTTGGAAAGAATTTGAACCGACAGAGGTTGTGGCAACTACATATCAGGCAATTTCAGGTGCAGGTAAGACATTTAAAGATTGGCCGGAAATGGTGGAAAATATCATTCCATATATCGGCGGAGAAGAAGAAAAGAGCGAGCAGGAACCACTCCGTATCTGGGGTAAGGTTGTTGACGGTGAAATCGTCAAAGCAGACGGACCGGTTATCACAACACAATGTATTCGTGTTCCTGTATTAAACGGACATACAGCAGCTGTATTTGTAAAATTTGCTAAGAAACCGACCAAAGAACAGTTGATTGAAAAGATCGTGAACTTCAAGGGACTTCCACAGGAATTAGAACTTCCAAGTGCTCCAAAACAGTTCATTCAGTACTTAGAAGAAGACAATCGTCCACAGGTTCAGTTGGATGTGAATTACGAAAACGGAATGGGCGTATCTGTTGGACGTATTCGTGAAGACAGCGTATACGATTTCAAATTCGTAGGACTTTCTCACAACACTGTTCGTGGTGCAGCAGGCGGAGCAATTCTCTGTGCTGAGACGTTGACTGCAAAAGGTTATATTCAAGCAAAATAAGGTTATGATAGGAAAGATGTAATGTCTTTCCTATTTTTTTGTTTTGTGTTATACTATCAGTTAGTGGGTTTTAAATTGCCAAGAGAGTTGTAAAGGAATACATATGGGAAAAGCAGTATACATTGCAGAGAAGCCAAGCGTGGCTCAGGAATTTGCAAAGGCATTAAAACTGAATACAAAGAGAAAAGACGGCTATCTTGAATCGCAAGAGGCTATCGTCACATGGTGCGTCGGCCATCTGGTAACGATGAGTTATCCGGAGGTTTATGACGAAAAATATAAGAGGTGGAGTCTGGAGACACTGCCGTTTATGCCAAAGGAATTCAAATATGAAGTGATTCCGAACGTGGAGAAGCAATTTCGTATTGTCAGCGGTCTTTTGAATCGAGAAGATGTAGATACCATCTATGTCTGCACCGACTCCGGACGAGAAGGAGAATATATCTATCGTTTAGTAGAGCAGATGGCGGATGTGAAAGGAAAGAGCCGGAAACGTGTCTGGATTGATTCTCAGACAGAAGAAGAGATTCTGAGAGGCATTCGTGAGGCAAAGGATTTGTCCGAGTATGACAATCTGTCAGCATCGGCGTACCTTCGTGCGAAAGAAGACTATCTGATGGGGATTAATTTCTCTAGATTGCTGACTCTCAAATACGGCAATAGCATTTCTTCTTTTATGAATACAAAATATACAGTTCTGTCCGTAGGACGTGTTATGACCTGCGTTCTCGGTATGGTTGTGCGCAGAGAACGTGAGATTCGTGACTTTGTCAAGACACCGTTTTATCGCGTGCTCAGCACCATTCAGTTAGGTGATAAATCTTTTGAGGGCGAGTGGAAGAGCGTCAAAGGGTCACGCTACTTTGAAAGCTTTGACCTATATAAAGAAAATGGTTTCAAGCAAAAGGAAAAAGCAGAGGAACTGATTGCATATTTGAGTGAACAACAGCCACTGCAATGTCTTGTTACAAATGTAGACAAAAAGGTGGAAAAAAAGGCACCACCGCTATTATATAACTTAGCCGAACTTCAAAATGAATGTTCGAAGAGATTCAAAATCAGTCCGGACGAGACACTTCGCATCGTGCAGGAATTGTATGAGAAGAAGCTGGTTACGTATCCGAGAACAGACGCCCGTGTACTTTCCACGGCAGTTGCAAAGGAAATACATAAAAATCTCAATGGACTGGCAAAATATGATATGGCGACACCATATTTGCAGGATATTTTGCAGTTTGGAACGCACAAGGGATTAGAGAAGACGAAATATGTCAACGATAAGCAGATAACAGACCACTATGCAATTATACCGACGGGACATGGTTTGTCTGCATTGCAGAGCGTATCAAGTACAGCGAAGCAGGTGTATGACACGATTGTCAGAAGATTTTTAAGTATATTCTATCCGCCGGCAGTTTATCATAAGATGAGTATTACCACACAGATGAGAGAAGAATCCTTTTTCTCGAACTTCAAAGTGTTGGCTGAAGAGGGGTATCTCAAGGTAGTTGGAGTATCGAATGACAATGAGGTGGATGCGGGACTGTTTGAACTGCTCAAGGAAGTAAAAAAGGGCAGTCTCTTACCGGTGAAGGAGCTCGCGGTCAAAGAGGGCGAAACATCTCCGCCAAAACGCTACAATTCCGGTTCCATGATTCTTGCGATGGAAAATGCAGGACAGCTTATTGAGGATGAGGAACTTCGCGCCCAGATTAAAGGAAGCGGAATCGGAACCAGTGCTACGCGTGCAGAGATTCTGAAAAAGCTAATACATATCAAATATCTTAACTTAAATGGGAAAACTCAGATTATTACGCCGACACTGCTTGGTGAAATGGTATTTGATGTGGTAGAACACTCGATTCGCTCACTGCTTAATCCGGAGCTGACAGCCAGTTGGGAAAAGGGGCTTACTTATGTGGCAGAGGGCCAGATTACTTCAGATAAATACATGGTGAAACTAGAGAATTTCATTCTAAGCAGAACGAACGGCGTAATGCAACTGAATAACCAGAGTCAATTAAGACAGTGTTATGTAAAAGCATCTCAGTTTTATAAATAAATGATTTGGGGAGAATATGATGGAACAATTGACTGTAAAAGAACTCTATAATTTAGACGAGACAATTGCGAAAGATATCTTTGTGGGAGTGACTTATCCTTGGGAAGTGTTATCTAAGATTGGAGCATTTATTATTGAACTTGGGAAAACATTACCGAAGGACGAGTACGAACTTGCATGGGAAAATGTGTGGATTGCCAAATCTGCAAAGATTGCGCCAACGGCATATATTAACGGACCTGCAATCATTGGTAAAGACGCAGAAGTAAGACACTGTGCATTTATCCGTGGAAATGCCATTGTAGGCGAAGGCGCGGTAGTAGGTAACTCAACGGAGTTGAAGAATGTCATCTTATTTAATAAAGTGCAGGTTCCACATTACAACTATGTGGGTGATTCCATTTTGGGATATAAGGCACATATGGGTGCAGGCTCTATCACTTCTAATGTGAAGTCAGACAAGACGCTTACAACAGTTAAGACACCGGAGGGAGCAATCGAAACCGGGCTTAAGAAATTTGGAGCAATGCTTGGGGACGAAGTAGAAGTGGGATGCGGAAGTGTTCTGAATCCGGGAACAGTTGTAGGAAAACGCAGCAATATTTACCCGCTTTCGATGGTCAGAGAGTTCGTTCCTGCAAATAGCATTTATAAGAAACGCGGAGAAGTCGTGGAGAAATATTAGAAAATCTAATGGAAGATGTGGTTACGCATCTTCCATTTTTGTGTTATTCTGTCTTTACATCAAATAGCCAATCTTGTGGCATATCAAAATTCAAGGTATATCAACCGAAGAACGCAAATTGATGAATAGAATAGGGAAGCAGGTGGTGCCTATGAGGGTGTTTTTATTGTACAACTAAGTTGACAAGTGATACTAAATATAATATTATAAAGGAGGAAATAGGATGTCTAGTGTGGATAAAATCATTGATAAAATGAAAAGACAGCCAAATGGAATACGACCCGATGAAGCTGAAAAAGTATTAAATGCCTATGGATACAAATTGGCAAGGCATAAAGGCAGTCACAAACAATACCTGAATAAGGATACAGGAAAACTCACGACGATAAAACAAGAAAATCCGCTCAAAAAAGTTTATGTGATAGACATTCTCAATAGAATTACATAAAGGAAAGGATGTAGAAAGATGGAAGTAAGAGATTATATGAAATTACCGTATACCAGATTAGTACAGGAAATGAATGATGAAAGCGGACACTACTTTTATGGAAGAATCTTGGAATTGGATGGCTGTCACACAACGGCTGATACATTGAGTGAATTATATGAAAACTTAAATGATATTATGGAAAGTTATTTGGAGATTAAATTAGAAAATAATATGCCAATTCCAATACCACAGACAGCAGAAAAGTATAGTGGAAAATTTGTAGTTCGATTGCCTAAAACCTTGCACCAGAGATTAGCGGTAGAAGCAAACAAAGAAGGTGTCAGTTTAAATCAATTAGTATTATATAAATTGGCATTATAAGAAAATTTAGGGTTGACAACTCGTAAAAAGTATAATAGTATAATAACAGAAAAGCGAACATAAGTTCGTAAAACAAGAAGGAGAACGAAATAATATGGCAAATGAAGATAAAAAAAGAGCGCTGGATGCGGCGATTTCGAAGTTAGAGAGAGATTTCGGAAAAGGAACGGTTATGAAATTAGGTGATGCCGGCGCGAACGTAGCAGTAGAGACAGTTCCGACAGGTTCCCTCAGCCTTGACATCGCACTTGGTCTCGGTGGTGTTCCAAAGGGAAGAGTTATTGAAGTATACGGACCGGAATCAAGCGGTAAGACAACCGTGACATTACATATGATTGCAGAGGTGCAGAAGAGAGGCGGAATTGCAGGCTTTATTGATGCAGAGCATGCACTTGATCCTGTATATGCGAAGAATATTGGTGTAGATATTGATGAATTATATATTTCACAGCCGGACAGCGGTGACCAGGCACTCGAGATTGCAGAGACAATGGTTCGCTCCGGAGCGATGGATATTATCGTTATTGACTCAGTAGCAGCATTGGTACCAAAGCAGGAGATTGAAGGAGATATGGGTGATTCTCATGTGGGACTTCAGGCGAGACTGATGTCACAGGCACTTCGTAAACTCACACCTGTAATCAGTAAGTCTAATTGTGTGGTAGTATTTATCAACCAGCTCCGTGAGAAGGTTGGAATCATGTTCGGTAATCCGGAGACAACAACAGGTGGTCGTGCGCTCAAGTTCTATGCATCCGTGCGTATGGATGTCAGAAGAGTTGAGACATTGAAACAGAATGGTGAGATGGTTGGTAACCGTACACGAATCAAGATTGTAAAGAATAAGATTGCGCCTCCATTTAAAGAGGCAGAATTTGATATTATGTTTGGTAAAGGCATTTCCAAAGAAGGAGACATTCTTGACCTTGCGGCAAGCATCGACATCGTGAACAAGAGCGGTGCTTGGTATGCATATAAGGGAGATAAGATTGGACAGGGACGTGAGAACGCGAAACTCTTCCTTGCTCAGAACCCGGAGATTATGAATGAAATTGAAGCACAGGTTAGAGAACACTTCGGTCTGAATGCAGAACCTGCAGGAGAAGCATAGAATGGATGACATGACAAAAGAGGCTAAGCAAAAAGCGCTTAGCCTATTAAATTTCATGGACCGCACAGAATCACAGTTACGCCAGAAATTAAAAGAGAAGTCTTTTAGCGATGAAGCAATTGACGAGGCGTTAGATTATGTAAAGTCCTTTGGATATATCAACGATGTAGCCTATGCAGAGCGTTATATCCTGAATAAGCAAGGTTCCAAAAGCAGACGGGAGATTTATGCTTCCCTTAGTCAAAAGGGCATAAGTAGGGAAGATATCGAAGTTGCGATGGGGAACTGCTATGAGCCGGAGGATGAACTCACAGCCATTCGACGTCTGTGTGAAAAAAAGCATCTTGTGGCAGAAGAGGCCACGGATGCCGAGAAGAAGAGAATGTATCATTATTTGTTACGGAAAGGGTTCCGCAACGAAGATGTATGTAAGGTATTAAAGGTGCAATAAAATGTTTGTTCAAGTTGTCATAAGTTTCTCACAAGAACGCTTGACATTATTGTGAAAACAGTATAAAATTTAACTGTTGTAGTAGTACAATGAAAATTATATAAGGAGGTGCTCCTGTGCAATTAGTTTACGCAATTATTGCTGTAGTAGTTGCAACTGTTGTAGCATCGGTAGTTACGAATAAAGTAACCATTTCAAAGCTTAAAAATGATGCAGAGTCAAAGCTTGGAAATGCAGAGGCAAAAGCGAGAGAAATTATCGATGACGCGATTAAGACCGCGGAAGCTACAAAGAAGGAATCTCTGTTGGAAGTGAAAGAAGAGTCTATCAAGGCGAAGAACGAGCTCGAGAAGGAAACGAAAGAAAGACGAGCAGAGTTACAGCGTTATGAGAAGAGAGTGCTTTCAAAGGAAGAAGTTCTTGATAAAAGAGAAAGTGCAATCGAACAACGTGAGAATCATTTCGCGACAAGAGAAGAGCAAATGAGACAGCGAGAAGCAAAAGTTGAAGAACTCAGCAAGCAAAGAGTACAGGAACTCGAAAGAATCTCAGGATTGACCTCCGAACAAGCAAAGGATTATTTGTTAAAAACTGTTGAAGAAGATGTAAAACATGATACTGCGAGACTAATCAAGGAATTAGAAACGCAGGCAAAGGAAGAAGCCGGTAAAAAGGCTAGAGAGTATGTGGTTAACGCAATTCAAAAGTGTGCGGCAGACCATGTTGCTGAAACTACGATTTCAGTTGTACAACTTCCAAGTGATGAGATGAAAGGCCGTATCATTGGTAGAGAGGGACGTAATATCCGTACACTGGAAACCATGACAGGTGTAGAACTTATTATTGACGATACACCGGAAGCGGTTGTGTTATCAGGTTTCGACCCGATTCGAAGAGAAGTTGCAAGAATTGCTCTTGAAAGATTGATTGTCGATGGACGTATCCATCCGGCAAGAATCGAAGAGACCGTAGAAAAAGCACAAAAAGATGTTGAATCAATGATTCGTGAGGAAGGTGAAGCGGCAGCATTAGAAGTAGGTGTCCATGGAATTCATCCTGAACTCATTCGTCTATTGGGAAGAATGAAATTCAGAACAAGTTATGGACAAAATGCATTAAAGCATTCTATTGAAGTTGCTCAGTTGGCTGGGCTTTTGGCCAGCGAAATGGGGCTTGATGTCAGATTGGCAAAAAGAGCAGGTCTTTTACATGATATTGGTAAATCAATTGACCATGATGTGGAAGGCTCACATATCCAGATTGGTGTTGACCTTTGTAAGAAATACAAGGAATCAGCTACTGTTATCAACGCAGTGGAATCTCAT
>JAZQRQ010000051.1:0-16147 GCA_045629665.1 Faecalimonas sp. | reverse complement strand
GATTAAACTTGTACTAATTGAAAATTCACGTTTCTGTTCCTCTTTATCAAAATCACTTGTCGTGTTGTGATCTGCAATCTTGCCCATTCTGTTCGTTGCGCCTGAAACATATAACATGGCTTCAACCAAACTAGTCTTTCCACTTCCTCCGTGTCCTAATAGTACGACGTTTCTAATTTCGTCCGTTCTGTAAACTTTCATTTCGTGTGCCTCCTTATTTGTAGTATCACATGTAAATATTCTACTAAAATTTTCGGAATATTTCAACACTTTTATTAAATTTGCATAAACTTTTTCTTTTTTACGTTAACGTGTCACAGTATTGACTTTTTTCTGGCTAAGTAGTAAAATTTTATGGTACATTTATTGAAGTAGTGAGGTACATATGATGGTTTACGAAAATATACGAAATCTTCGCAAAAAATACGACAAACTACAAATCGAATTGACGATGGATCTAAATGTTCGCCAAACAACCTATTCCAAATATGAATTGGGTAAAATCCAATTGCCATTAGACATACTCCTGAAGCTCGCTGATTTTTATGACGTGAGTATCGATTATATCGTAGGAAGAAGTACGAATGATAGTAGTTTTAAAGAACAGACAAAAAACATGAAGAAAAAATAAAATTGGGAGGCAATGCCTCCCTAACTTCTTTTACTCTTTTTTACTCGACTATGTCAACAACATTTTGCATATAAATCCCTTTTTCGGAAATACTAACAAGATAACAAGTGAAAGAAGGTAACTATATGCTAAAACTCATACTATGCTGCATATCACTCCTCATTGCCATCGGTGTATACTGTTGTCTGCGCGTTGGCTCAATGTATGATAGAAAATTAGAAGAATTACAAAATAAAAGAGACGACATGTCACACACATCATCTCCTCAAGACCTTTAGAACTTTCTCCAAACCATCTTATCCACTACACCCGTATAACTCTGAATAATCTTCACAACCTTTGAAGACACATTCTCATCTGTATAATCCGGCACCGGAATACCGTAGTCGGCATCCAGATTCATGTTCACTGCCGTATCTACCGCCTGTAAAAGTGACTTCTCATCAATTCCTGCAAGAATAAAGCAAGCCTTATCAAGCGCTTCCGGTCTCTCTGTCGAAGTACGAATACATACAGCAGGGAACGGATGTCCCACAGAAGTAAAGAAGCTGGATTCCTCCGGCAACGTACCGCTGTCTGACACAACCGCAAAAGCATTCATCTGCAGACAGTTATAGTCATGAAAACCAAGAGGCTCATGCTGAATCACACGTGCATCCAATTCAAACCCACTCTCTGCCAGACGCTTTTTCGAGCGCGGATGGCAAGAATACAGAATCGGCATGTCATATTTCTCTGCCATCTTATTAATAGCACTAAATAGCGACAAGAAATTCTTCTCTGTATCGATATTCTCTTCTCTATGTGCTGAAAGCAAAATGTATTTGCCTTTTTCCAAGCCTAATCTTGCATGAATATCAGAACCTTCTATTGCATCCAGATTCTCATGAAGCACTTCCGCCATCGGACTGCCCGTCACATACGTACGCTCCTTCGGAAGTCCACACTCTGCCAGATAACGGCGTGCATGCTCTGAATACGCCAGATTCACATCTGAGATAATATCCACGATACGTCTGTTTGTCTCCTCCGGAAGGCACTCATCCTTACAACGGTTACCTGCTTCCATGTGGAAAATCGGGATGTGAAGACGCTTCGCTGCGATTGCTGACAGGCAACTGTTCGTATCACCGAGAATCAAAATCGCATCCGGCTTAATCTGATTCATAAGCTTGTAACTGCAGTTGATGATATTACCAACCGTTGCTCCAAGGTCATCTCCCACTGCGTCCATATATACTTCCGGCGCATCCAATTTCAAATCATGAAAAAACACACCATTTAAATTATAATCATAGTTTTGTCCTGTGTGAGCAAGAACCACATCAAAATACTTACGACACTTCTTAATTACTGCAGCAAGACGGATAATCTCCGGCCTCGTCCCCACAATAATCAATAACTTTAATTTCCCATTGTCCTTAAAACTCACATCTGAGTAATCTAATCTTATCTCCATTCCGCACCTCTATCCTACAACCTCAAAAAAGGTGTCTGGTTTATTCGGGTCAAAATTCTCATTTGCCCACATCACGGTCACCAAATCTTCCGTATCCGACAAGTTAATAATGTTATGCGTGTATCCAGGAAGCATATGTACCGCTTCAATCTTATCACCGCTAACCTCAAAATTCAAGACCTCGTCTGTCCCAACCTTTCTCTGCTGAATCAGACCGTGCCCTGACACAACGATAAAGAACTCCCACTTCGTATGGTGCCAGTGCTGCCCTTTTGTAATCCCCGGTTTCGAAATGTTAATGCTGACTTGTCCACATTTCTCCGTCTTTAAAAGTTCCGTAAAACTTCCTCTGGCGTCCACATTCATCTTAAGCGGAAATGTAGCCTTCTCCCTCGGCAAATATGACAAATATGTAGAATACAATTTCTTCGCAAATGAACCTGCCGGCATCTCCGGAATCACAAGACTCTGCGGTTGTTTTGCAAATGTATAGATTAAATCAACAATCTCACCAAGCGTAATCTTATGCTCAACCGGCACATAAGCATATCCCTCTTCATTGATATGCGGTTCACCCTTCAATGCAGAAATTAGTTCATTGACCACATCATCAATATAAACCAATGTCATCATCACAGACGGATCATTCACCTGAATCGGCAAGTCGTTTGCAATATTGTTACAGAACGTTGCTACTGCACTGTTATAATTCGGTCTGCACCATTTCCCAAACACATTTGGAAAACGATAGACATACACCGGCGCGTCGACTTCCTTGCTGTATGCAAACATCAAGTCCTCTCCGGCTCTCTTGCTCTCTCCGTAAGGATTATGGAGCTCAGCTTGAATCGAAGATGAAATCATAATCGGACAGTTATTGCCGTGCTTCTCAAGCGTATCAAGAAGCGTTGAGGCAAAGCCGAAATTACCCTCCATGAATTCTTTCGGGTCCTGCGGACGATTTACGCCGGCTAAATTAAACACAAAATCTGCATTCTTGCAGTACGCATCCAAAAGCAGCGGATTGGTATCGATATCATACTCGAATACCGTCAAATCCGTGTCTATCCCAAACGAACGGTCCTTACCGTCTGCGATGTTGTGTAGCGTTGCTATTAAATTCTTTCCAATGAAGCCCTTGGCTCCGGTTACTAGAATGTTCATTTATTCTCATACACCTTTCTGCTTATATTTTAAACAAAGTTCCCATATATAATATCCAATCACTGCTCCCAACACGTTATGGAACATATCGTCGAATTCAAACAAGCCCAGTTTAAACACAAGCTGCATCACCTCAATAAATACCGAGAAGAGAAATGCACTGCCCACAGCCCAGCGGAACTTTCTCATAGCCGGAAAAACTAACGAAAATAGGAACGGCCATGGGATGAAAACGAGGACATTGTATATCATCTGCTTCAATAGAGGTATATCCTTCTCTACAAAGTACTCACGATAGGACCAAAACGGCACCAATTCCATGTCTTTGATAGAGCCAATTTCACGGTTTAAAAGAGTCCCCCAAATTAAAAACGCAAGATAGACAGCCAAAGCAATTCTAAAAACCAGTACTTGTACAGACAACTCCTGTCTTCCATTACCCTCCTCTGATTTTGTCATGCTCATGCCACTACCCTCCTTTTCAAATCCTATTGACTCTCCCACTCTGCCAACTCATCACGAATGTACTTGAGCTCCAAAAGCTTTGCTTTTACTTCTTCTACAGACAGTAACTCCGTATTATTGGAATTGAACTCTGTCAACGGATTTCGTTCTACATCTCCATCCTTAAAATACTTATCGTAATTCAAGTCACGCTTGTCACACGGCACACGATAGAAGTCACCCATATCAATCGCATTCCCACATTCCTCATTCGTAAGAAGTGTCTCATACATCTTTTCCCCATGACGAATACCAATTACTTTAATCTCATTATCTGCATGGAACAGTTCCTTGACAGCCTGTGCCAATACCTCAATTGTGCAAGCAGGAGCTTTCTGTACCATAATATCTCCAGAATCTGCGTTCTGAAATGCAAAGATAACCAATTCCACGGCCTCTTGTAAGCTCATAATAAAACGTGTCATGCTTGGTTCAGTTACAGTCAAATCTTTTCCTTCTTTAATCTGACTGATAAAAAGTGGAATTACCGACCCACGCGAACACATCACATTTCCGTAACGTGTGCAACATATACTTGTCTTCTCCGGAGAAACTGTTCTCGATTTGGCAACTACCACTTTCTCCATCATCGCCTTTGATGTTCCCATTGCATTCACCGGATAAGCTGCTTTGTCAGTTGATAAACAGATAACCTTCTTAACGCCAGCTTCAATCGCTGCTGTGAGTACATTCTCTGTACCGAGTACATTCGTCTTCACCGCTTCAATTGGGAAGAACTCACAGGATGGAACCTGCTTCAGCGCCGCTGCATGGAAAATATAATCTACCCCATGCATTGCATTGCGTATACTCTGAATGTCACGCACATCTCCTATGTAAAATTTTAATTTGTCACTATACTCAGGAAATTCTTTTTGGTAAAAATGACGCATATTGTCCTGCTTCAACTCATCACGTGAGAAAATACGAATCTCCTTAATATCAGTTTTCAAGAATCGGTCAAGTACGGCGTTCCCGAATGAACCTGTACCTCCGGTGATTAATAAAGTTTTGTTGTTGAACATATCTATATCCTCCATATATTTTTATATCTTATAATTGTTCTTTTTCTTGTTATCATGCTGAAAACTTTTTTATTTTGCAGGATTCTTCACCCACCATTCTGTGTAAATCATTCATTTCACAAAACTATTTTTATATCGCCTAATTACTTTGTTAACTACCGAAACAACCAATTCCTTTTCATATTGGTTCATACCGAACGCAAGCATTGAAACACAATATACAACCACCATAACGGCAATTTCAATTCCAAAGCCAATCCAACCTTGTAATGAACAAAAACTAATTAAAATTCCTGCCCCAACAGTTAAGAACAAACAAGGAATAATGCCCTTCATCAGTCCCTTGTAATAATACCCGAGATTCATCCCCAGTTTTTTTCTGAAGATTAGATTCATCACACCAACATCTCCCAACATCAATGAAACAAAAGTGCCAATCGTAGCTCCAAGCAAAGGTTCCCACTTAATCAACAAAATAGTTAATAAAATATTTAAAAGGACAATTACAAGTTTCAGCATTGCTTGTTCTTTATGTTCATTCATAGCCCATAGAATTTGAGTGCCAATGGACTCCGTCAGAATAAAAACATACGCCGTCATTAGGATCAATGCAACATAATAAGCTTCTGTATTCTCTTTACCTGCCCACAGAAAAATAAAATCTCTTCCAAAAACAAGAAAACCTCCCCATATCATGGCAAGCACCATGAAAATAATTCGGCCAATTCTAATCATTTCATCTGTTATCTCTTTAGCGGAAACTTTCTTTTCTACCATTTTCACAATTCCTGGCATTAATACACCAGTAAATGCTGAGCCTATTGATTGAAAATACTGTACAATCTGGGTGCCAACGCCGTAGACTCCAATAATTACAGCAGACGACGTAACCAATGCCCCCAGCAAAACTTGATCAACTGTTGAATTTAACTGAGTAGCAATCATTTGCAATAATATCCATGTAGAATATATCACGATTTCTTTGACAAATGAAATCTCAATTCCACGATATAGTGGTCTAAGTTTAATGCCAAACAACACATAAAAAACAAAAAATCCTCTGCATAAAACAGTACACATCAAATTAACGCTTACTAGACCTACACTACCAAATCCCATTTTTAAAGCAATATAAGTCATTGCCATTCGTACAATAATCTGAATTATTGAACTTCCTCTGGATATCGCAAAACGTTCATATGCAATAAGAACATTATTATACGCTGCCGTCCCCAAAGTAAAAGTGGAATTTATCATAGTTATACACAGTATCTTTTGCCCCATTTGTGCCTCTTGAGACGATAACCCTTTTGCAAAGACACCTGGAAAAATAGCAACAAACACCACTCCAACTATGGCCGCTACTACTGCTATAACAATATAATAAATTGTCGCAATTCCTAGAAATCTTCTCCCCTGAGTTTCGTTATCCTCTACTCTAAATTTCGCTACGTATCTTGTAATGGCATTACCTACTCCAAGGTCCAATAAGAGTAAGTATGCATTGATAGCTGCCACTAATTTATATACACCATATTCTGCCTGTCCTAACATTCGAATAATAAATGGTGTCAACAACAACGTTGACAGCACTTCAAAAATCATTAATATATATGACAGAATAACACCTATTCTTCTATTCATACAATCTAACTTTCCCTTACTTTTTTGTGGACTTATCTTTGCCCATTATCAAAACTTTCAAGCATTTTAGCCAATTCTGTTTCAAATTCAACCGCCAGTTGTTTTATCATTTGTCGGCTATTAAATTCTTCGTTCACATCCACCCGCATAATAGCCTCCGCAATTTCTTCCGCTGTCTGGTTATCGTAATAAAATAGTTTATCTCCAACCACTGAATGTTCAATTGCCGGAATTCTTATGCTCACTACCCTTAATCCATTTGCCAAATATGATAATATCTTACTTGGAAAGGATGTTGCATTAAATGCCGCATCCGGATTCTGTGTACTAAGCCCTACATCGCAACTTTGGATAAAGCGAATATAGTCTTCCCCTGTAAGACACCCACCATAAGAAATTTTACATTCGCATTCCTTTGTAAGTTTATCCACTAGATTTCTGACATTGTCTACCTCAGTATCATTTCCAAATCCCAATATATGAATATGATAGTTTGCAGGTAAGAATTTTGCCGCGTTAGCCGCAGCCATCACTCCTTTTCGCGGTTCAAATGTCCCTGCATAAACACAATGAATTTCTCGTTCTTCATTCTTTTGCAAGTTAGCTGTATCCGTTTTACATTGTCTATCAGACTCAACCATATATGTGCCATTACACACGATATTTTTTTTATCTTTAAAATCAAGTTTCTCTCTCAGTAATGCCGTAGACAAAATGTAGGCATCCGCTCTAGAAAACATACTTAATTCTTTTTTTAATATTCTTTCTCTTCTTTTTGTTAAAACATCGGAATATATCTCTTCTATTTCTAGAATAATTCTTTTTCTATATTTACTTAAGTAATTTATTATTTTATATAAACCCAAGGAATGATACATTATAACTATATCATTGGAATGAACAACCCTTTTTTTCATATCTTTATAGATATAGAACTGTGAAACCGTTCTACCTAAAATACGCACAATTCTAAATTGAGAAGAAATGCATGGATAAAATAGTATTTCTACACCATCTTTTTTAGTAACATAACCCTCATGTTTTTTAAACCAAACATTCCTATCATCGACAGTACACATAGAGATTACTTTTACCGTATAACCGATTTTTTTCATTGCATGAATAATGTAATCCATCTTCGTATCTGCCGACGGAGCACTTTTTCTTTTACTGTTTCCATTCGGATCGCTATAGAATGCAATATAGGTAATTTCTTTTTTCATGTTACTTATCCCCTTATCAACTCCAGAAAAACAAATATGGCAGCAACTGCGAACCCTCTGTCAATACCTGCGAATACATAAAGTATAAATACGTTATTATATATGCTGCATACCCTGCAAAACGAACAACCCGATTGGTAAACACTCTAATAATCGAAGGTATCAAAATCATCTCATAAAGTGAAAAATAATAGTAAATTCTCATAAATGTTGGATTCAATCGAACGACAGGCAATAATACAGCAGAGATTATTAGCGCTTTTATGTATATTTGATGTTTTATCACAAAATTGTCATGATAGTAGGTGCCTACATATACTAATAGCAGTGTCAAAACGAAAAACAATTCTCTAAGCCATCCTCCAGTAGTTATGTTCTCATAATGATGTCCAAATTCCTGTAACAAATCCATAAATATATCTTGCAAAAAAATAGTACCCAAAATTGTAGCCAATAAACCGCCTAACAACCAATACTTTAGGTTTTTCCTTGTCATCCCTATGTTCAACACTGCCAAAAACAGTAAACAAATCAATGCAGACACATGAAAGCAGGATGCAACTAATATTAATAATATACACCAAAGTTTCTTTCCTTTTTTATACAACAAAAAGGCACTTGTCGTAATGCCCATGGCTATACTTTGCCTTATGGTGGACATAGGAAATGTAAACAATCCATTCATAATAAAGATCATCAAACTAAAGTATGGACTCTCAGATTCACTGTATATCAGAACAATCATCGGTATAATATAAAGCATTGAAACGAATACTGAATAACTTTCCCAAGTTAAAGATAACTTACCAAAAAGAATCATTAAAAGTTTATACCCGATTTCTTCATACAAAGCTAAATTCTGAATAACATTCCAATCTTTTTGAGAATATAGTTGGAACATGTCTTTATATGTTTTAGTATCAATACCCACTAACTCTGATCGGCATCCAATTATAATAATAAAGCTGATTGCTACCAGACTAAATATCGTTTTTTTTGCTTTTCCGTATGTATTTACACTAATATGTTGATTATTCCCAAGTTTAATTTGATGATGCACAATAGCACAAAAACTTAAAATAATTAAAAGAATGCCGTATATCATATCTTTACCTTTCGATTTCTATAGTCCTTTATTATACGCTAAACAATCTATGTTTGTTCAAAAAAGATAATTATTGTCAACAAATTATGTTTCATTGTTATGCGATAACCTATTCATTAACTCAATATATTCTTGAATATTAAGTTCTTTGGAAAAATTTTTCTTTGCAAATTCTAAACAATTGGCAGTGTATGTATCTTTTCCACGGCTCAATATTTCTTGGATTGCACACATAAAAGCATCTGCATCGCCAAGTGGCACAAGTACTCCTCTACCAGTTCCTACCAACTCCGTGCACGCTGTTGTATCATACGCAACAACAGGCGTCCCACAGCAAATTGCCTCCGCTGTAGTTTTACCAAATGTTTCTTGCACAGACGGATTAAGAAATACATCTGCCAACGCATAATATTGGGCAAGGAGTTGTGGCTCCTTTACAACTCCAACAACAGCAATATTTTCTGGACACTCGACACCTTCTGGCATCTGCCCAATTAGCAATATTGAAGCATCAGGAAATTTTTTTGCAACCTCTAGAATCTCTTTGAGACCTTTTTTATCACTCCATAAAGATGCCACTCCTATCATAATATGGCTATCATCTGAAAGTCCTAGGCTTTTGCGCAAGTCTTGTACTGGGTATGGTTTGAAAATTTCCATATCAATCCAATTGTATATGCGCTTTATTTCAAAAGTTCTAGCTAAAATCGATGACTTTGCCTCTCCACACAGCCAATCAGACACCGCCACAACTCCCATGCGCGTAACTTTCTCATACCATTTTTTCTTATCATTTAAACATTTTGCAGCAGTATTAAAAATCCAACTCTCATTCCAGTCGCTCATGTGTTTACATTGTAAACACCCATCTTTCCATTCATTACATCCATATTCAGAATAGTAACAACAGTGTCCTGTAAAAAACCAGCAATCGTGTAACACCAAAATTACAGGAACATCATGCTTTATGAAAAATTTAAAAAGTAACGGAAAATTAATTATATTACTATGCAAAACACCAAGCACAACATACAACTCTTTTTCTCGTTTTAAATGATGAATAAGTTTTCTCGTTGCCCTTCGTGAAAAATAACCTTGCAAACCTGTAATTCTTGACAACAAGGCGTGAATCTTTCTATCTACTGTTGAGGAGAAAATATGAATATGTTCATCTGCTTCACTTGCATCATTAATAATTCCTGTCCAAACTTCAGACGAATAACCATGTTGTTCAAACCACAAATGCATTTCTTGTGTGTTTCGTCCCGTACTGTCTGCACTTCCATATGTGCTATTAATTTGGACAATCTTCATCCTTTTCTCCTCCATTTATTATCAACTGAAAATCCTTCTCCAACATATCTTTAATGTGCATACTGTCATGTTCCCTGCGCCCCAATTCAAACGCCTTAGCCTGATACTTCAATACAAGATGCGGATTATCCAATATTGCTTGCAGGGTGTCCTTTATTTTGTTGATTTCCGAAATACAAATCGCCGCATCATTTCGTTTCAAATATGCAAATCCTGCCTGTTTAGAATCACAAATAGCCATGACCGCACAACCACTATCTAAACAATCAACAATCTTGGTTGAAAAAGAGAGTCGTACAGTACTTCTACTCTTTAAATCAAATCCTTCAACATGCAATGCGACATCACTATTTGCATACAATTCCTGCAATTCGCCGGCAGGTACTGCTTTATGTAAACAAGAAGTACAACCATCATCTAAATACTTTTGGATTCTAGACCAGACTTTTGTATTCGTATAAATATCTAATGTCGTTTTTATTCCGTCTTTATTTAATTTTCTCATTGCTTCTGCGAGTAGCACCAATGTTTTCCAGCGTTTAATATAAATACCACCGCCATAAATAAAACGAATAGGAGTACCCACACTCTTTTTTTGCCTATCCTCAGAAAACGTTCCGCCTTTGCGAAGTATTTTCATGTTGGCTGAAAAATCAGATTCGCACTGCTCTTTCTGTTCTTCTGTCATCGTATAGACCAAGCTATATATTTTAAATACTTCTCTTACACGTTTTCGTAAGAGAAAGTGATTCAGCCAATAAACAGGCGAAAAACGAAATTGTCGATTGGTATAGAAATCATCCGAAATATACGAAATAACTGGAACTTGAATTGCTTCTGCTATAAGCCTTGTTAGCTTAATCATATAATGACTACCATAGCATGGTGCAAAAATAACATCAGGTTGAAACTCTTCTGCAAATGTTATCAAGGACTCCTTATCCCAGCTTGCAATGCACCATCCAATTTCCCTCAAAATTCGGACACTTTCTAAATTTAACCTCTTTACTCCACTATAGCTTTCTGTCTCTAATATTTCAGCGCAAGGAAAATCATCATACTTTTTGACTTTACCTATTCTCTTGCCTTTTAAAATGTTTTCAACTACCATCTTGTCTGTCATTTGATAGTAATTTTTGCAAACATGATTATTCGGCTCACATTCTGAGCAATATATTTGTGCAAATTCCGCTTCAAAATCTGCGAAAATATTTGAAAGCACATTCCCTCCATTTTGTTCATCACGCCAAGCTTCTTTTGACAAAATCAAAATTCGCATCTATTTATCCTCGCTTTATCTCCAAATAAGCACCAAGTAATCTTCTTACAATATGGAATCCTAGCCATCTTACATAATTAACCTTCTTTACATATGGGTACCAATTATAATCCAGCAAATACCATAATTTCTTCATATCAGATAACAAATCTTTTATATCCTTCGTAGATACCCTCACAGTAATTGCAAGCCACAATACATATTCTACTGCTAAAAAATGTTGCAAATATGTTGCCATATCTGATATATCAGTTTGTCCAGATACATACTTTTTAATAACATTGCTGATGTCAGCCAAATTTTTACGCCCTATATTTGATGATATGGACGTTTTATTTTGCTGACGATAAACATAAAAAGGCTTATCCAACAATTCAATTGATGGTCTGCATTGTAGTAACTTTATACACCATTCGATGTCCTCACTGAGTTGCCCCACCACAAATCTCAATTTTCCAGCATCTACAAACTCTTTACGAACAACTTTGTCACATGCAGATGCGACAAATATATTGTTTTTCATTAAATAACTAATTTTGTCCTCATACGACGCGTACTGCTTTTTTTCGTTCCATATTGGCACACATACATCAGTAATAATTCCACTTTGTTGATAATACTTTTTCTTTCCTGTAATAAGAATATCGATTGGATTTTGATGTAATACTTCAAAAATTTCAAAAAGCGCGTTCTCATCATCCCAAAAATCGTCACTATCTAAAAAAATTACATATTCCCCTTTTGCAATATCCAATCCTACATTTCTGGCCGAAGACAATCCTGCGTTCTCTTTATGAACTACCTTTATCCTTTTATCCGACTGTGCAAAAACATCACACATCTCCGGACAATGATCTGGAGAGCCATCATCTATCAATATCAGTTCGTAATTGTCATAACTTTGAACCTGAACACTCTCCACACACTGTTTTAGATATTTCTCCACTTTATATACTGGTACAATAATACTGAAAAATGGCAATACATGCACCTCCCCAACCAATGTCTTACTAAACTAAATGTTTCATTGTCTCCGCAACAACCTTCTTTTTGTCAAAATACAATTCCATATGCTTTCTAGATGCCATACCCATAGCCTTTTTTTCTTCTACATCCAACTCTATAAACTGTTTCATCTTTTGATACAGTTCCTCAGCGTTTCCCTTTTCAACTAAATATCCATTTTGGCCCTCTACTACGGCTTCCTTACATCCGTGAATATCACTTGTAATGAGTGGACGCCCCATGGCTGCAGATTCTAATAGCGTATTTGCCATTCCTTCATGATAGGATGGTAATACAAAGCAATGACTCTTTTCTATAAAAGATCTTACATCTGATTGATAGCCATAGTAATTAATAATCCCATTATCCGTAGCCTCTTGAATCATGTTTTGATAATCATCTTCCATATTTCCTAATAGATCAAACTGTACATCCGGATACTCTTTTTTTATCTTGGTGGCACTATAAAGTAATTCGTCAATACCTTTTTCCTTCATGATTCTTCCCATAAAAAGAAAGCGAATTGTACCATTTGCTGGATATGGTGTGTAAGTATATCTATCTAAATTCACACCAGCTCCATGAAGTACACAGGTTTTATCTACAGTTGTTATTTTCTCTCGCAAAAATATTTCTCTATTTTCTTCATTTTCAAAAAACAGAATTTTTGCTTTTTTCAAGGTCAATCTATACAAGAAAACGACCAATTGTTTTAAACAATTTTCTTTTTGAAAAGCAGTTCCGATTCCAGTTATGTTTGTCACATATGGAATCTTTAGTAATCTCGCCGCCATTCCTCCATAGATGTTGGGTTTAATCGTATATGTTATTAAAAGTTGAGGTTTTTCTTTTCTTAAAATGTTACAGTATTTGAAGAATAAATGAATGTCTTCAATCGGATTAATCCCCCTGCGATTAATTAGTGTTTCAATTAATTGAATGCCGAGTTCTTGTAACTCTTCCACCTTATCATCAAAAGACGTTAATGCAATTATGTCGTAATCTATACAAACTAATTCTTTTATTAAATCGTTGCGAAAATCATATAACCCCCCAGAGTTATTTGCAATGATTATTAATTTTTTTCTCATATCACCACACCGATAATCCTTTTCATTGCCCGCAAAAGTTTTGACATATGCTAACTTTTTAAACAGTTTTTGTTATCTTCCTTGCGGGCACTCCCACATAAACTCCCGACTCTTCAATATCTTTCACAACAACAGCTCCTGCTCCTATCATACAACCAGCTATAACATTCTTGTTATTACTAATGATTGCTCCTGCACCAACATACGTTTCACTTCCTATACTAACTGTTCCAGCCAAATGAGTACCCACCGAAATATGCACATAATCACAAATCTTACAATCATGATCTATGGATGAGCAGGTATTAATAATACAGCCCTGACCGATGATTACTCCAGGATTAATAACTGCTCCAGCCATAACCACAGTTCCTTCACCAACGCTTACATCCATACCAATTGTTGCAGACGGATGTATTAATGTCGGGATTGTTGCTCCTTCTCTTCTTAATAGTTCTGTTACTGTCATACGTATTTTCGTGTTACCAATAGCCACAAAAAAATCGGCTTCTTCTATGTATTTAACAGCGTCTGTTACTTTTCCAATCACTGCAAACCCCATACATTCTTTTACTCTATCATCATCGTCCAAAAATGATATTTCCTCATATTTTTGCATTTTCAATGCAACATCCGCCACAACTTTTCCTTGGCCATTAGCGCCAATAATAATCAATTTCTTGTGCATGATTATCCCCTTGTTTCATTCCCCATAAATTCCTTCATAGTTACATGATTATCTGAATTAATACCCTCTCTTTTTAACACACTCCAAACCGTCTGAAGTATAATTTTCCAATCCCCCAAAAACGTCACATTATCGACGTATTCCAGATCATACCTAAACTTGTCTTCCCAACTTATTGCATTACGACCATTTACTTGCGCCAATCCACTCAACCCCGGTCTTACCTCATGACGACGTCTCTGTTGTTCGTTATATCTTGGTAAATATTTTACAAGTAACGGTCTAGGACCAATAATGCTCATATCACCCTTCAATATATTAAACAACTCTGGCAACTCATCTAGACTAGTAGTGCGGAGCCTCTTCCCAAATGACGTAAGCCTTACCTCATCTGATAATACTTCGCCTTCCTTATTCCTCTCGTCTGTCATAGTACGAAATTTGTACAACTGGAAAATCTTCTCGTTTTTACCGGGACGCTCTTGCTTAAACAACACAGGCCTTCCCAATTTTATGCGAACTAGTATTGCAAGCACTATCAATACAGGAGACAATATGATAAGTGCTATGAGCGACAAAAGAAAATCCATCACTCGTTTTAAATATTTTTTATACATTCCTTATTCCTTCTAAAACAAAGACTTGACAACCCTGATAACTCTTTGAATATCATCTTCGGTCATCTTAATATCACTTGGTAAACATACACCTCTATCAAAAATATCACTTGCCACACTCTGTCCATCCTCTACTGTTATGAAATCATTTTCTTTAAATACCGGTTGTAGATGCATTGGCTTCCATATAGGTCTGCTCTCAATATTTTCGTTTTCAAATGTCTCAATAACATCCATTGGTTTCACTTTACTACCTTTTTTCAACGTGATGCATGACAACCAGTAATTCGGTTCGGACTCATCCAAATTCGGGTTCATGGTAATATCTTCAATATCCTCAAATGCTTCTTTATATGTATAGTAAATCTTCTTCTTCAAGGCAATGTGTTTATCTAAATGTAATAGTTGCCCTCTTCCGATTCCTGCAGTAATGTTAGACATTCGATAGTTATAACCAATCTCTTTGTGTTCGTAATGCACCTCTGGCTCTCTGGACTGTGTCGCCCAGAATCTTGCTTTTGCTATATCTTCTTGACTTTCAGATACAAGCATTCCACCACCGGAAGTAGTTATAATCTTATTACCATTAAATGAGTATACTCCATACTTTCCAAACGTTCCTGCCATCTTTCCTTTATACAATGCTCCAAGACTTTCAGCTGCATCTTCTATCAAGACAGCATTATGCTCCCGGCAGACTTCCATAATCTCATCTATTTTACTCGGTGTGCCATATAGGTGTACCATTATTACTAATTTTGTATCTGGATACTTTGCAAATGCTTTTCTTAAAGCATCCGGCGACATATTCCATGTGTCTCGCTCAGAATCAATAAGCACTGGTACTGCACCCTCATATATAGCTGGACTACACGACGCAATAAAAGTAAGTGATGGAACAAACACCGTATCTCCTGCTGTTACTCCTGCTAACTTCATTGCTAAATGAATGGCAGCCGTTCCAGAGCTTACCGCTGCCGCATGTCCACTTCCTAGATATTCTGCTATCTCATTCTCAAATGCATTGACATTAGGTCCTAGCGGTGCCACCCAGTTTGTATCGAAAGCTTCTTGTACAAATTGTTTTTCCTCTTTATGAATTGTTGGAGATGATAGATAAATTCTTTTCTGCATAGTAATTCCTCGTAAGTATTCTTATATTTGTAAATTCTACAAAAGCGCAGAACAACCCTATTTTTTACTAACTAATTTATTATACCTTTCAAAATAAATTTTTACAATACCCAAAACAAGTACGTTTGTGTCAAGTAAATATTGGCACTTTTTCTTTACGAAATGTTAAATTGTACTTTATTGAGGTTGCCGCTTCATCGGCAGCCTCCGGCTTAGTCCTCTTGGGTGCCCTTTTTGCTGTCTCCACAGCTTTTTTATAATCAA
>JAZQRQ010000050.1:0-5334 GCA_045629665.1 Faecalimonas sp. | reverse complement strand
CAAGATATTGATGTTTTCAGCAGGAATATCGATGTGATTAAAGAAGTTATCATGCATAAAGTACCAATAACTTTGGTCGTGTTCTCTAGGAAGACCTACATATTCATCCATATTGAAAGTAACTACGTTTTTAAAGCTTACCTTTCCCGCTTGGTACATTTCAATTAAGTTTTTGTATACGCCAAGAGGAGAAGAACCAGTTGGAAGTCCTAATACGAAAGGAGCATCTCCTTTGTGATTGTTAATTGCATCGGCAATATGCTGTGCTGCCCATGTACTCATCTTGTCGTAGTTGTCTTTGATAATCAGTTTCATTTTATCACGCTCCATTAATATAATTTAAGAGTAGTTTTTAATAACAGTCTCTTACGCTTTATTATATATATTTTTTCTGAATAATCAACCTTTTTTGTAACCTCATTTGCAAATCGGCATACAATGTATTATAGTGTATTTAGATTGGAAGTGTGTGTTATGGAACATCGTTTACCATATTACATGGCGTATCCTATGCCGATGCAGTATGATGATGAGCGAATGGAACGACGAGACTTTGAGTATATGAAAAGCATGTATCCGATGACGATAAAGCGACTTTTGCCTTACATCGAAGAAGAGTGCGACCGAATGTCTTATGAAGGAAGTATGATTTACGATGAATATCCGGATCAATTGCAAATGTATCTGATGTGCAGCCGCATTTACGATAAGGTGAGAAAAGAAAAGCCTACGGATGACATGGAAATGGAGATGCAGGTTTCGAGAAATGACGACCAGCTCCGTGATTTGATTCAGATACTGCTCTTCCAGGAATTGTTCCGTCGCAGAAGCAGACACAGGAGAAACAGACGTAGATTTTACTAAGGGAGAATAAGAAACACATTATGAAGAATATTATCTTTATCGGAATGCCGGCTTCCGGGAAAAGTACAGTTGGAGTTGTTGTTGCCAAACGGCTCGGATATGATTTTGTTGATACAGATCTGTTAATTCAAAAACAGGAAGGTCGCCTTCTGAAAGATATCATTGCCGATGTTGGAAACGAGGCCTTTCTCGAGATTGAAAATCAAGTAAACAGGGACCTGATGGTGAACAATGCCGTAATATCGCCGGGCGGTAGTGTGATATATTGCGAGGAAGCAATGTTGCATTTTAAAGAGATTGGAACGATTGTATATCTGAAAACATCTTATGAAGATATCTATAACAGAATCTCAAATGCAAAGAACAGAGGTGTTGTACTCAGGGAAGGACAGACACTTAAGGAGTTGTATGATGAGCGTGTAACTTTGTTTGAAAAATATGCTGATTATACCATTTCGGAAGATGGTTTGGAATTGGAGGAGACCATTGACACGGTTTTAGAACTGTTTGAAAAAATAGGAGGTTAACAAACCTCCTATTTTGTGTTATAATATTTTTTGGAGTATAATAACAGAGGTGTGACATGGAACAATATATAATCAAAGGCGGACATCCGCTGGTGGGAGAAGTTGAGATTGGCGGCGCTAAGAATGCAGCACTTGCAATTCTTGTTGCGGCGATTATGACAGATGAGACAGTCTTAATTGACAACTTGCCGGATGTAAGCGATATTAATGTGATGCTGGATGCAATCAGTGAGATTGGTGCAATGGTTCAGCGTATAGATCGACATACCGTTCGAATTAATGCTTCTACAGTCAAGAATGTAAGCATTGATTATGAAAGTATGAAAAAAATCAGAGGTTCTTACTATTTTCTTGGAGCATTGCTCGGAAAGTATCGTAGAGCAGAGGTTCCTCTTCCGGGGGGCTGCAATATCGGAAGCAGACCGATAGACCAACATTTGAAAGGATTCCGTGCTTTGGGCGCAGAGGTAACCATCGAGAGTGGTATGGTCATCGCAGAGGCAGAAGCACTGCAATGCTCGCACATATTCTTTGACGTTGTCAGCGTAGGGGCAACCATCAATGTGATGATGGCGGCGGCTATGGCAGAAGGGAAGACTATCTTAGAGAATGTAGCAAAGGAGCCACATGTCGTAGACGTTGCGAACTTCCTAAACAGTATGGGTGCCAATATCAAAGGTGCAGGTACGGACGTGATTCGTATCAAGGGCGTTCCAAGACTTCACAAGACAGAGTATTCCATCATTCCGGACCAGATTGAGGCGGGAACATTCATGTTCGCGGCAGCAGCTACGAAGGGTGATGTTACGGTGCTCAATGTGATTCCAAAACATTTGGAGGCAACAACTGCCAAACTCATTGAAATGGGTTGTGAGGTGGAAGAGTTTGACGATGCTGTGCGTGTTGTTGCAAAGGACAGACTGAAAAGTACACATGTCAAGACTTTGCCGTATCCGGGCTATCCAACAGATATGCAACCGCAGATTGGTGTAACAATGGCATTGAGTGAAGGAACCAGTGTAATCACAGAAAGTATTTTCGAAAATCGTTTTAAATATTTAGATGAATTGTCTCGCATGGGCGCGAACGTGAAGATTGAGGGTAATACCGCAATCATAGAAGGTGTTGAGAAACTTTCCGGAGCCAGAGTGGGAGCACCTGACCTTCGAGCAGGAGCAGCTCTTGTTATTGCAGGTCTGGCGACTGACGGTATTACAATTGTGGATGATATCGTATATATCCAAAGAGGGTATGAGCAGTTTGATGAAAAGCTTCGTGGTATCGGTGCAATTATCGAGCGTGTGGCAAGCGAGAAAGAGATTCAAAAGTTCAAATTAAAAGTCGGATAGATTGCAAGTAGGAAGGTGGGTGTGAAAATCCCACCTTTTTCTGCACATGCGTCCGGCGAAGCCGGATTATAAGTATTGATGTGATTAGCACAGAAGGAGGAGAGGGAATGAACGTATTTACACAGATGATTCGCGAGGATATGAAGCCGGCACTGGGCGTGACGGAGCCGGGAGCAATTGCATTTGCTGTGTCTACGGCAAAAAAGTATACCGAAGGTGAACTGGTAGAAGTGTGCGTTTCCTTAAACTCCGGCATGTATAAGAATGCATTTACCTGTGGGATTCCGCATTCCGATGAAGTTGGAAATGTATTTGCTGCGGCGTTGGGATATGTTGCGGGAGATCCTGAAAAAGGTTTGGAATCCCTGGAGGGAGTGACCGAGCAGGACAATATTGTTGCGAAGGAACTCGTGGGGCAAGGGAAGATTAGGGTTCTGCTCAATCACATTGGTTCTGAGATTACGATTGATGCAACCGTAAAGACCAAACAAGATGAATGTGTGGTGCGGATTGCAGGCGGACACACAGACATCTATTCCATAGAGAAAAATGGAGAAATGATTTTTGAGAAGCAAAGAAAAGCACAGGCTGAAGCAGAGGAGGCAGTCATTCGTAACTATACGTTGCGAGATTTCGTGGAATACATAGAAGATGTAGATAAAAAAGAGATTGCATTTATCAGAGAAGCTTTCATTATGAATATGGAACTTTTGGAGGAAGGGCTTCGATCGAATAAAACCATATTTGGTCCGCTGTTAAAGCATAAAAACGACGGAAGACTGTTGTCCGACGATGAAGTAAAGACGGCCCAACTACTATGTAACGGAGCCATAGAGGCGAGAGTTCTCGGGCTTGATAAGCCGGCAATGAGTATCACAGGAAGTGGAGCACATGGAATTATCGCAACCTTGCCGCTGTTTGCTTATCAGCAGATTCATCAGACAGACATTATAGAAGACAAGCTGCTTCGTGCCACAGCACTGAGCTACTTGATTACGATGTATATCAAGGAATATTCGGGAAAACTATCGGCATTCTGTGGATGTGGAATAGCAGCAGGCACAGGAATGGCTTGCGGACTTTGCTATCTCAAAGGCGGAAGTTATGCTGATATGGAGAGGGTTATCTGTAATATGGCGTCCGGAATTACGGGGATGATCTGTGACGGCGGTAACCAAGGCTGCACAATGAAAGGAATTGTTGCAGTTGATGCGGCATTTCGGGCAGTGGATATGGCAATGGCAGGAGTATCTGTTGATTCGGTACATGGGATTAACGGCAGAACACCGGAAGAGACGATGCGAAATATGGGAAGAATTGCGTCACCGGGTATGATAGAGACGGAAAAAACCATTGTAGAGATTATGAGAGAGAAGTAGAGAGGACAAGATGGAAGAAAAGAGAAAAAGATCCGTTTTAAGTAATGTGATATTGGTGATTGCAGTTGCAGTGTTTATCTTTTCTGCTTACAAATTAATCAGCATTTATTCGGAGTATCATAAGGGAGATAAAGAATATAACGGTATCGTAGAAGATGCGGTTGAGATTCAATCCTCTGAACCGGAAGAATCAGAAACACAGGAAGAACAGCAAAAACCTAAAGTTCACACCACACTCAAGGTGGATTTCAACAAACTAAGGAAGGCTAATAAGGAGGTTATTGCATGGATTCAGTTTGATGAGCCTGAGCGAATCAATTATCCGGTTGTGAAGGGTATTGACAACGACAAATATTTGACAACAACCTTTGAAGGAAAGAAGAATTCATCCGGAAGTATTTTTATAGATGCAGGTAATCAAGGAGATTTTAGCGACCGCAATACCTTTATCTATGGACATAACATGAAGAATGGTTCGATGTTCGGACAGCTTCGTAAGTTTAAGGCAAAGGAGTATTATGAGCAGAATCCGTATTTCTACATCTATACACCAGACGGCAAAGAGGTAAAATATCAGATATTTGCAGTGTGTATTGTGGAGGATGTTTCGAGAAGCTATACCAGATTTTATAATAGCGATGAGGAATATCTGGATTATCTGAATTATATAAAAAGCATTGCGCGATATGATACGGGTGTGGAATTGACGGCAGAATCAAGAATTGTGAGCCTGTCTACCTGTACAAATGTGACAGAGACGCAGCGGTTATTGGTTCATGGTGTGAAAATCAGTGAGACAGTTGTGGGGGAATAGATGATGGCAGAACAGTATGAAGTGGGCGATATTGTCAAAATGAAGAAAAAGCATCCGTGTGGTAGTTTTGAGTGGGAGATTCTGCGAGTTGGTGCAGATTTCAGACTGAAATGCATGGGATGTGGACATCAGATAATGATTGCAAGAAAATTGGTGGAGAAGAATACAAAAGAATTAAAAAAGTTCTTGAAATAGTTGCATAAATATGTTAATATACCAAATTGTGATATATTATTTTATTCCTTGTTCCCGGCAAAGGATCGGGGGCCAGAGACCATAAGGAGGTGCAAACGACATGAACAAATATGAATTAGCAGTTGTTGTCAATGCAAAAATCGAAGACGACGCTAGAGCAGCAGTTATCGAGAAAGTACAAGCTTACATTACTCGTTTCGGTGGCC
>JAZQRQ010000049.1:0-35255 GCA_045629665.1 Faecalimonas sp. | reverse complement strand
TGAAGTTCTGCGGAATCTTCGGAAGCGACTGCGAGTATGTAATTCCGTTTGAATGCATTAAAAAGGTGGGTTCGGACATTATTATGGTGGAAATATCTGAAGAAAAGTGTCTGAAAGGTTGCAAAGAGTAAAAACTTTCTGTTAAAATATAATGTAAGGATTTTTTACAGGGAGGATAGACAAATGAAATGTCCATATTGTAATAATACAGATACAAGAGTAATTGACTCCAGACCGGCAGAGGATGGTAGTTCGATTCGTAGAAGAAGATGTTGTGATGAATGCGGGAAGCGTTTTACTACTTATGAGAAGGTGGAGACGATTCCGTTAATTGTAATAAAGAAGGATGACAATCGTGAGCAGTATGATCGTTCGAAGATTGAGGGTGGTGTTCTTAGAGCCTGCTATAAAAGACCGGTTTCTGCGGAGCAGATTCAGAGAACATTAGAGAAAATCGAGACGGATATCTTTAACCGTGAAGAGAAAGAGATTCCAACCAATGTGATTGGTGAGATTGTCATGGAGCATCTGAAGGAACTAGACGAGGTTGCTTATGTGCGTTTTGCCTCTGTTTATCGTGAGTTCAAGGATGTGAACACATTTATGTCAGAGATTAAGAAGATTTTGGAAAAGTAGGAGACGATAGATGAAACTCATTTCGTGGAATGTAAATGGAATTCGTGCCTGTGTGCAGAAGGGATTCTTGGATTTTTTTAAGGAAATAGATGCTGACATCTTCTGTATTCAGGAAAGCAAAATGCAGGAGGGACAGCTTAATTTAGAACTTGAGGGCTATCATCAGTATTGGAACTATGCGGAGAAAAAGGGATATTCGGGAACAGCGATTTTCACAAAGCAGGAGCCAATTTCCGTACAGTATGGTATCGGGATAGAAGAGCATGACCATGAGGGGCGTGTGATTACGCTGGAATTTGAAGACTTCTACATGGTGACAGTCTACACACCGAACTCTCAGGATGGGCTGAAGAGACTGGACTACCGTATGCAGTGGGAGACAGATTTTCTTGCATATCTCAAAAAACTGGAAGAGAAGAAGGGCGTTATTTTCTGTGGCGACTTAAATGTGGCACATCAGGAGATTGACCTTAAGAACCCTAAGACAAACAGAAAAAATGCTGGCTTTACGGACGAAGAGCGTGCAAAGTTTGGCGAAGTATTGAAGGCAGGATTTATTGATACATTCCGATATTTCTATCCGGACGTAGAGGGCATCTACTCTTGGTGGTCTTATCGATTTAGTGCGAGAGCAAAGAATGCGGGATGGAGAATTGATTATTTCTGTGTATCGGAGTGCTTGAAGGACAGATTACAGGATGCAAAGATTCTGACGGATGTGATGGGTTCAGACCATTGTCCGGTTGAACTTGATTTAAAATAGGAGGCGTGACAAATGAGAATAGAACGTGAACATACAGCTGCGATTGTGGTGGACTATCAGGAAAAATTAGTTCCGGTTATGAATGAAAAGGAACAACTGATTCACAATTCTGAGATATTGTTAAAGGGATTTAAGATGTTGGACATTCCGATGTATATTACACAGCAGTATACAAAGGGACTTGGCACAAGTATCAAGGAGATTACAGATGCAACAGAGGATATGGCTTATACGGACAAGTTATCATTTACGGCATTTGACTGTGTGGCTGATAAAATATCTTCTAAGAAATATATTATCGTGTGTGGAATTGAGGCGCATATCTGTGTGCTTCAGACGGTGATTGATTTGGCGGCAGCAGGCTTTGTTCCGGTGCTGGTTGCAGACTGCATTTCCAGCAGAAAGGAATCGGACAAACAGGTTGCGCTTGAGCGTGCGCGTCAGGAAGGCGCCATTGTGACAACGTACGAGTCGCTGCTTTTTGAACTGTTGAAGGTGGCGGGGACCGATACCAGCAAGCAGATTCAAAGATTGATTAAATAGTAAGTTGGCCATTTTGGAAAAATAATCCAAAGTGGCTATTTTATTATTGCTTTACATATATAATTATGTTACAGTTTTTGTACTCAAAATATACATTAAGGGGGACAGGCTTATGGAAAGACCGAAATATCATTTGCTGCAAAATATTGGATATATGATTCAAGCAGCCTGGGAAATGCGAAAAAGTGTGTTGGGAATACTGGTTACCACATCCGTTTTGACAGTGGCGAACAGTACGGCTGAGTTATTAGTAGTACCGACTATTTTGAACAAAGTAGAAACAAAAGCCCCAATTTCAGAATTGCTTATCACAATTCTTATATTTACAGTTATTCTGCTTTTTTTGACATCAAGCAAGACTTACGTTGAGGCCAATACCCAGTTTGGGCAAATGGAGATACAGAAAGGGATGCTATGGCGAGTGTGCCATAAGTCGGTGACTACTTCTTATCCTAATATGGAAGACAAGATAATTGGTGAGAAGAGAGACAAGGCTTCAGATGCAGTCATGAGGAATCTGGGTAGTGGAGCTTTCTGGGCAAATTTGTGTTCCTTCTTAATTAACACTTTAGGATTCATTGTTTATTTGTTTATGGTTTCGTCTTTAAAACCTCTCTTACTTGTGGTCATTATCGCAACTACAATTATTGGATATTTTGCGAATATTTATTTTAATGAGTGGTTTTTTCGCCATCGTGAGGAGTGGTCGCGTTATACAAGACAGATGGGTTATTCTAACCGTGTGGCAGCGGAAATGAACTGGGCAAAGGATATCCGTCTGTTTGGGATGCAGGAGTGGCTGAATGATATTTACAATCGCACGATGGCAGTGTTCGATGCATTTATTATGCGCGGGCAAAGCGTGTGTCTTTTGGCAAATGTGGTAGATGCTGTTATGACAGTTCTGCGAAACGGAATTGCTTATGCTTATTTAATTACGTTAACACTTCGCGGGGGACTTTCAGCGTCCGAGTTTCTGCTTTATTTTTCGGCAGTCACAGGTTTTACCGCATGGATTACGGGTATTTTAAAAAGTGTGACTGAACTTCGTAAGAACAGCAATGAACTCTCTATCATGCGCGAGTTTTTAGAGGTGCCGGAAGTATTTCGCTTTGAAGATGGTATGCCTTTAAACGCATCAGACTTGGAGACGTGTGAAATAGAGTTAAAGGATGTGTCCTTCCGATATCCGAATGCAGATGAAGATACATTATCACATATCAATTTAGTAATACCTCCGGGTGAACGCCTGGCTATTGTTGGACTCAATGGAGCCGGAAAGACAACACTTGTAAAGCTTATATGTGGATTCTATGATCCGACAGATGGACAGGTACTATTAAATGGAAAAGACATTCGGCAATACAATAGGCGTGATTACTATACTTTATTTTCTGCGGTATTTCAGGAGTTTCAACTGTTGCCATCAACAGTGGCGGATAATGTTGCACAGAATGTTGTGGCAAATGAAGAACGTGTAAAAGAATGTCTTGCAAAAGCAGGACTTATAGAGAAAATAGAAGGATTGCCAAATGGAATTTATAATCATGTAAGCAAGGAAGTCTATGATGATGGTATTGATTTTTCTGGTGGTGAACTACAACGTCTGATGCTTGCAAGAGCATTATATAAGAAGTCAAAGATGCTGGTGCTTGATGAACCGACGGCAGCGCTGGATGCCATTGCAGAGCATGAGATGTATTTGAAATATAAGGAAATGACAGAGGGGATTTCCTCCGTTTACATTTCCCATCGTCTTGCATCTACGCGTTTTTGCGACAGAATTATTCTTCTTGCAGATGGAAGAATCACAGAGGAAGGCACGCATGACTCGCTATTGGAAGCGAACGGAAAATATGCGGAACTGTTTCAAGTACAGAGCAAATACTATCAAGAAGGGGGGATGTCAGATGAAGGTGTCATTTAAACAAGCATTTTTATTACAAAAACGGGCGTTGAGACTTTTAAGTGATAGAGTTCGTCAGTTATTTCTCTCCTATACGATATATTGTCTAATAAGCGCATTGGTGCCGTACGCAGGAATTTGGTTTTCAGCACGTATTATTGATGAATTGGCAGGGCAAAGGCGGGCTGATGTATTATGGTCATTGGTGGTGACTACAATTGTAATTACAGCTGTTTTGACGCTGTTAACAGATGCTATGTATCACTGGAAAATAGGTCGACGTGAAACTATGTTTCGGTATTTAAATAAGATTTATGCTGATAAAATCATGTCTATGGATTTCTGCGTGTTGGATGATCCGAAGACACATGAGGAGTATGCTACCGTGCGAGAAAATTCATGGTTCGCAGGCTGGGGATTGACAAGAGTCATATTTTATTATGAAAACGCCATGAGTGCACTGTTTCGCATATTAGGTGCATTCATGCTTACAGTGAGTCTTTTTACTATACCGGTACCGGAGAGCGCGGGAAAACTGGCCATTCTGGGAAGCCCTGTCTTTGTACTAATTGTGATTGTCTTATTGTTTGGAGTTACTATATTAGGACCACTTTGTAATCAGAAAGCGGATAATTATTGGGTAAAGAACGAAAAAGAAGGGAAACTAAGTGGCCGCCTTACAGGTGAGTTTGGGTTTTTGCCACTGCGTTCGTCCCAAAATACTGATTTTCGAATTTATAACCAACAAAATATTTGCAAGCATTACAACGATATGAACCGAAATTACATGCCGGGCGGTGCTATGGCTAATTATGCGAAGGGACCAATGGGGCTATTTAAAAGTCTCGCGGCAGCAATTGCAGTTCTTTTCATTGGTTTAGTTTATGTCTTTGTATGTCTGAAGGCATCTACAGGAGCTTTCGGTGTGGGTTCAGTTACTCAGTATATTGGGGCGATTACAGCTCTGTCACAAGGGCTTGGTCAAATGCTAAATGCATGCGGAGAGATGAGAGTCAATGGCATGCATTTACGGACTGTATTTGATTTCCTTGATAAACCAAATCAAATGGTGCAGGGAGAACGGGCTGTGCCGGATAAAACGGAAGGATATCAGATTGAATTTCGGGATGTCAGCTTTCGGTATCCGGGGGCAGAAACGGATGCACTGTCTCATGTGTCCCTTACATTCTCTGCAGGAGAAAAGTTGGCCTTGGTTGGAAGAAACGGTTCCGGAAAAACTACATTTATCAAATTGCTTTGTAGATTGTATGACCCAACGGAAGGTACAATTTATTTAAATGGTGTAGATATTAAGGAGTACGATTACACGTCGTACCTTGCCATCTTTTCTGTTGTGTTCCAGGATTTTCAATTATTTGGATTCCCGCTGGGGCAAAATATTGCAGCAGGGTATGATTATGATAAGGAACGGGCAGAAAAGTGCGTGGAGCAGGCTGGTTTTGCAGAGCGTTTGCAAACACTTCCAAAAGGTTTGGAAACCTATCTTTATCCTATCTTAGATAAGGAAGGCATTGAACTTTCCGGTGGGGAGGCACAGAAGGTAGCTATCGCCAGAGCATTATATAAGGATTCCGGTGTGATGGTGCTTGATGAGCCGACTGCCGCACTAGACCCTCTTGCAGAGGCAGATATTTATACGCGATTTAACCAAATGGTGAGCGGGAAATCTGCAATCTATATTAGCCATCGGCTTTCTTCTTGTCGTTTCTGTGATAAGATTGCAGTATTTTCTGAAGGGCAAATGGTGCAGTATGGGACACATGATGAGTTGGTAACTGCAGATGGTCATTATGGAGAATTGTGGAAAGCACAGGCACAGTATTATGTGTCGAAAGAAAGATAAGAGTTCATATTGACGGATAAAACAAGAGTGTGGATAAATAAAGAGTTTATCCACACTCTTTCAACAAGGTTTTAAGAGTTATGCACATTTTCTCTGTTGCAAAAGATATTATTGCAATGATACTATATTATTAGATTAATACAGGGCACAGATTTGTTTCAAATCATTCAATGTGTCTAAAATGGCGTTTATCAAAAAACGCATCTGAATTTCAAGGCAGGTCTGCCAGCGAATTTCATATTTAATAAAAAGCGAAGAATGGAGGGAATCTACTATGATTGTCTGAAAAGGGTACGTATGACTAGGTTTAATTTTAAATTATATATAGGCTTACTTAAGAAAATGTGATATACTACGAGGAGAAAATAAAATGCAGATAGAGATTTTGATTGATAGATTTACGGATTGCTTGTTGATGGCGATAATACCGTTCAAGGAAGGATAGCACTAAAAATAGAAGGTGGAGTTGCAAATATAGATATAGTTGAAACGGCACCTCATAATTATGGCCATTCTGGAATCTTTGAGGGTGTGGGTGGACATTTGTTTGCAATAGCATGCCAAGTGAGTTGTGAGCATGGTTGTGATGGAGTAGTGGCTTTTGATTCAAAAGCTAATTTAGTTGAGTATTATAAAAAAGAATTATATGCCATAGAAATATATCCTAGAAGAATGGTTCTTTTTGAAGATGCAGCACAGAGACTATTAAATAAATATCTTAGGAAGTAGGTGGTTTTATGTCAACTATACGAGAACGGGAACTAATTAATTTGGAGCAATATTCTACAGATGGGCGTCTGACTGTGCAATCAGATGGAAAGATATTTAATTATCGAGAAATGATAAAAGTTGTTAGGCAAAAGGGAAGACCACTTACTAAGCAAGAAGCAGAGCAATATAGAATAAAGTAAAGAAGAGAAGGGGAACTTATGTTAAAAGGGAAAACAGTAATTCTTGGTGTATCAGGCAGTATTGCTGCCTACAAAATTGCAGACCTTGCAAGTAAGCTTTCGAAGCTGCACTGCGATGTGCATGTGATTATGACAAAGAATGCGACTAATTTTATCAATCCAATTACATTTGAGACTTTGACGAATAACAAGTGTCTTGTGGATACATTCGACCGCAATTTCCAGTATAATGTAGAGCATGTGGCACTTTCAAAAAAGGCGGATGTTGTTCTGGTGGCACCGGCAACGGCCAATGTAATTGCAAAGATGGCACATGGTTTGGCGGATGATATGCTGACGACCACAGTGCTTGCATGTACCTGTCCGAAACTTGTGTCTCCGGCGATGAATACGCAGATGCTTCATAATCCAATTACGCAGGACAATCTGGATATTTTGAAACACTATGGTTTTGAGATTATCGAGCCTGCAACGGGAATGCTGGCATGTAAAGACATTGGAGACGGAAAACTTCCGGATACAGATGTTTTATTAGATTACATTTTAAAAACAATTGCATTTGAAAAGGATATGGAAGGCTTAAATGTGCTTGTGACAGCCGGACCAACGCAGGAGTCCCTTGACCCGGTTCGCTATATTACAAATCATTCGTCTGGAAAGATGGGATATGCGATTGCAAGAAACGCCATGTTGCGTGGTGCAAAGGTAACATTGGTTAGTGGAGAGACTTCTATTCCGAAGCCAAGATTCGTAGATGTAGTGGACATTAAGAGTGCGGCAGATATGTTCGAGGCAGTGACGAGCCGTGCGAATGAGCAAGATATTATTATCAAGGCTGCGGCAGTGGCGGATTACACACCGGCGACTTTTAGTGATGATAAGATTAAGAAGAGCGATGGAGATATATCGATTTCATTGGACAGAACGCAGGATATCCTGAAATACTTGGGTGAGCACAAACGTCCGAATCAGTTCTTGTGCGGATTCTCAATGGAAACAAAGGATATGCTGGAGAATTCGAGAAGAAAACTGGTGCATAAGAATCTGGATATGATAGTTGCCAATAACCTGAAGGTGGCAGGAGCTGGCTTTGGTGTGGACACGAATGTGATTACAATGATTACTCCGGGCAAGGAGATTGCACTTGAGATGATGAGTAAGGATGAGGCGGCAGAGCAGATCTTAGATGAGGTATTGAGACAAAGAGCAAGATAGCAACAAGGAGGGACTAGAGCATGGATACGAAAAAACATGATACGCGCTTCATGGTCAGTGTTGGACTGATGGCGGCGATTGTAATTGTTCTGGCGAATACACCATTGGGCATGATACAACTTCCGATTGTCAAGGCGACAACGGTGCATATTCCGGTTATCATCGGAGCAATACTGTTTGGGCCTGCGGCGGGAGCAATTCTCGGTGGAGTCTTTGGTGTATGCTCGCTTATCAGTAATACGATGGCACCTACACTTTTATCGTTTGCATTTTCGCCGTTTATGAGTACAACAGGTATTCTTGGTGCAATAAAGGCAGTTTGGGTTTCGGTTGGATGTCGAATTCTCATTGGAGTGGCAGCAGGATGGCTCTGGATATTGCTTAAGAGAATCAAGTTGAATCAGGTTGTTGCGCTTGCAGTTACAGGTTTTATCGGTTCTATGGTAAATACAGTTGCGGTAATGGGAAGCATTTATCTTTTGTTTGCGCAGCAGTATGCCGAGGCAAAGGATGTGGCGGTTACTGCAGTATGGGGCCTCGTTATGGGTACTGTGACAGCATCCGGAATTCCGGAAGCGATAGCAGCAGCAGTCATTGTGACTATTGTGACGAAGATACTAGTAAAATCAAGACTTATAAGAGGATAATATGAGAAAAAGAATCATTCCTGTCATAATCTTACTTGCATTTCTCGGAGGTTATGGCGCAGTCAGTTCCTTCTTTACAGCAGAAGAGAATGCACCTGTGTATCAGGAAATTACAGTTGCAGATTCTGTTTTTGAAGACAAATTTTATTTCGAGCAGTTGTCGGAAGAGGAACAGCTTATTTACAAGGAATTATATCAGGGTGTCGATGCGCATGCAGAGGAGATAACGGTGCACTGTCTGGATGGTGAGCAAGCCGGAGAGATATTGCACTCGGTAATCTATGATTTTCCGGAAATCTTTTGGGCAGACGGAAGTTCCAATGCACTTACCTACGAAGGAAGTCATGTGGTTCTTCAGCCAACGTATGCTTATACGCTTGAAGAGCGTGAAAGAATGCAGGCGGAAATCGACACTGAGGTGAATGCCATTCTTTCGCAGATTTCCATGGAAAGTAATGAATATGATAAAATCAAACATATATATGAAACTCTGGTAAAAGATGTTGCTTATGTCGAAAATGCGCCGGATAATCAGAATATTTACAGTACGTTTGTCAGAAAAGAAACAGTGTGTGCGGGGTATGCGAAAGCGACGCAATATTTGTTAGACAGATTGGGTGTTTATTGTATATATGTGCTGGGAAACGCAGCGGAGGAAAGCCACGCATGGAATATTGTGCGGTGTAATGGTGTACTGTGTTATGTGGATGTCACTTGGGCAGACCCGCTTTTTTCTGAAGAGGTACAAGACATGCCGGAGATAACAGAAGAAATCTTGTATGATTATCTCTGTTGCAGTGATACGATGTTAGGAGCAACGCATCAGGCGGATGAACAATATAATTATCCGGAATGTACATCGAATGATTTGGAATATTATCATCTCAATCAAATGTATTATGACAGTGCAGATAGAAAAACGCTGTTAAACACCATGTATGCTTCAATTAATGCCAAAGAAGACAATACTACGTTTAAGTTTTCAGATGGGACTGTGTTTGCGCAGGCAAGGGATTTATTGGTAAACGAATTGTTGGAAAAGGCAGGACAACACTTGTGCGACCGCTATAGATTACGACAAGTTGAGTTCATGTATAGCGAGTACCCGGAATTGAATCGATTTGTGGTTTATTGGAAATATAAATAATTGTTTCTGAAAAGGGATGTTGCCTTTATGGTAACATCCCTCGATTTCTTTATAAGTATCCACCATCTACGCCGATAATCTGTCCGGTCAGATAGCCCGGTGATGCAACTAACTGCAATACAATATCTGCTACTTCCTCTGGTGTTCCAAAACGACTGGCAGGAATTTCATTCTTCAAAACAATTTTATCTTCTTCGCTCAATTGTTTGTTCATATCCGTGTCAATGACTCCACAGGCAATTGCATTTACTTGAATGTTGCTTGGTGCCAATTCTTTTGCGAGTGCCCTTGTAAGTCCATTCACTCCGGCTTTTGTTGCAGAGTAAGCTACTTCGCAGGAAGCACCGGATGTACCCCACATTGAAGAAATGTTGATGATTTTGCCGGATTTTTTTGCAACCATCTCTGGAATTACTGCACGTGAGCAGTAGAATACAGACGAAAGATTTGTCTGCATGATACGGTTCCATTCTTTGTCGGTCATTTCGCTGAGCAGACCAATGTGCGCGATTCCTGCATTGTTTACAAGAACATCTAGGCAGTCACATTTTTTGTAGATGTTTTTAAACATTTTTTCAACATGGTCCGGATTCCCCACATCGCCGATAACCATATCGCAAGAAGCATCCGGCAGTGCTTCGATTTCTGCACGAACCTTCTCCAACTGAATTACAGAATGGTTACAGTTTATAAATACGTGATATCCTTCTTTTGCAAATGCAAGTGCAATGGCACGTCCGATTCCTCTGGAAGCACCGGTTACAAGTACAGTTTTCTTATTCATAGTTTTCCCCCGTTCATTATGTATTCCTTGAATTACCCCTATTATACTATGAATCAGGGAGGAATAAAAGAAAAATTATTTGATACAAGCATCTTGATTTTTGTAAAACAGAAAAGTATAATCTAATTACTTAATAGAGTGTGATTTGATAAAATCGTTCAAACACTCAAATGCGTTCGAAAGACGTATCAATATATCTAGGCAGTGTTGCCGAATGTTTCAAATGAAAGGTTAAAGAGATATGAGAGGAAAGACAGTTGACAATCTTTTTTTGTTCTAATATTATGATATTGTAAACAATATTCATACTTTTCTTGATGTCTCAAAAACACGTATTATACAACGAAGAGAGGAAAGAGGAGTAATGAATACAGAATTGCAAGAAGTTCAGCGGTATGGGAGAAATAAAGATACAAGTATCAATCATTCTTATATAAGTAGTGGAGAATTTCGCAAAAAGTTTGACAAAATTTCAGATGACCAAAATTTAAATAGAAAAGTTTATCAGATTGTAAAAAGGATGCTCAAACATCGTAGTGGTACACACTATGAAGATATGTATTGGCTTGATATTGATTCGTTGGAAATTGTTGCTTCGGAAACAGACCAGAAATTAAAGAGTAAGATAAATTACTCAAAGGCTACGAAAAAGGCTATATCTAAGCATGAGAATTTGCTGGTTATACATACACATCCGGATAGCATGCCACCAAGTATAAATGACTTTAATTCTGCCTTACATAATAAGTATCAAATATGTTTGGTTTGTTGTCATGACGGCAGGATTTTTATGTATCATTCAAACAATTATGTGATAGAATTATTTTATAGAAACACTGTTGCAAAATATAGAAAAAGAGGATTCAGTGAATTTGAGGCCCAGATGCAAGCGTTATCTGTGTTTCAAGAAGATGGGGATATTTTTTTAAAGGAGGTCTTAGCATGAGAGCATATGAAAAAGATACTGGCGTTAAAATTCCGGCATGGTATTTGAAATTGCCACAGAGAGTGATAGATTTTATAAGTGATATGGGGATTATTTTGAATCGTTTGTTGACGCGACGGAAAGAAATAAAACGGACAAATAAGAGAAATGTTAAATTTTATTTGTAAATCATATCTAAAGGATGGGTACTGACATTGATAGAGAAAGCAATTGCATTTGCGACACGGGCACATGAAGGACAAGTCCGAAAGGGCACAACGAGACCATTTATTCAGCATCCGCTGGAAGTGGGTAAGATTGTGGCGTCTATGACAGAAGATGAGGAGGTTATCAGCGCGGCAATTTTACATGATACCATAGAAGACTGTGAGGGTATCACAGAGGGAATTCTATGTGAGCAGTTTACGCCAAGAGTGGCTAGTCTGGTTGCGCAGGAGAGTGAAGACAAGTCTAAGACGTGGATGGAGCGAAAAAGTGCGACGATTGCACATCTCAAGGAGGCACCGAGAGAAATTCAGATGATAGGACTCGCGGACAAGCTTTCGAATATGCGCGATATTGACAGAGATTATCCGGAGTGTGGCGAAGAACTTTGGAATCGATTCCGAATGAAGGACAAACATGTGATAGGATGGTATTATAAGAGTATCCGTGAGTCGGTGAAAGATGCGATGGCTGGGACAAAGGCATATAGTGAATATTGTGAATTAGTTGGAAAGAATTTTGGTGAGTAACAGTAGAATGTGGATGTAGTAAAATTTCTTGACAAATCTGTCTTTCAAGGATAATATATCATTAGTTCATAATAAGTAAAAGGTAATGAAAAAGAGGAGTACACATCACTCGCTTACCAGAGAGAATTACTCACAGGCTGAAAGGTGATTCAAAGATAGAAATGTGGAAGGTAGCTTTTGAACCGGATATTTGAACTGATAGTAGAGTATCCCGGGGTGATTCACGTTATCGAATCGACAAGGTATAAATAAAGGTGGTACCGCGGATTTTCGCCCTTTGCATGACGCAAGGGGCTTTTTTATGTAGCAAACCAAGAAGAAAATCTTAAGATTCTGTGAAAACCACCACAAACTAAGAAATTATATAGTATAATAAAGTTTGCGAGAGCAAACGAGGAGGAAGCTATGAGTAAGCAACTTGAAAAAACTTACAATCCGAAAGAGATTGAATCGAAACTTTATGAGAAATGGATGGAAAAGAAGTATTTTCATGCCGAAGTGGACAGAAGCAAGAAACCATTTACTATTGTAATGCCGCCACCGAATATTACGGGTAAGCTGCACATGGGACATGCGCTTGACAATACACTTCAGGATATTTTAATTCGTTATAAAAGAATGCAAGGATACAATGCGCTTTGGGTTCCGGGAACAGACCACGCTGCGATTTCGACAGAGGTGAAAGTAACGGAACAACTCAAGAAAGAAGGTATTGATAAAAAAGAATTGGGCCGTGAAGGTTTCCTTGCAAGAACTTGGGAATGGAAAGAAGAGTATGGTGGAACAATAACATCACAACTCAAGAAGTTAGGTACATCCTGTGACTGGGACAGAGAACGTTTTACGATGGACGAGGGTTGTTCGAATGCAGTGCAGGAAGTGTTTATCAAATTATATGAAGAGGGTTACATTTACAAGGGACCTCGTATTATCAACTGGTGTCCGGTTTGTAAGACTTGTCTTTCAGATGCGGAAGTAGAGCATGAGGAGCAGGCAGGACATTTCTGGCACATCAAGTATCCAATCGTAGGAACAGACCGATTCCTTGAGATTGCAACAACACGTCCGGAGACGATGCTTGGTGATACCGCTATCGCAGTTCATCCGGATGATGAAAGATACGCAGATATCGTTGGCAAGATGGCACTCTTGCCACTTGTAAACAAAGAGATTCCGATTGTTGCGGACAGCTACGTTGACAAGGAATTCGGAACAGGTGCGGTTAAGATTACACCTGCACATGACCCTAACGACTTCGAGGTTGGAAAACGTCATAACTTGCCGGAAATCAATGTGATGAACGATGATGCGACAATCAATGAACTCGGCGGAAAATATGCAGGTATGGACCGCTACGAGGCAAGAAAAGCAATTGTTGCTGATTTGCAGGAGCAAGGATATCTTGTAAAAATCGAAGATCATTCACACAATGTTGGTACACATGACCGTTGCCATACAACAGTAGAGCCACTTATCAAACAGCAGTGGTTCGTGAAGATGGAAGAGCTTGCAAAACCGGCTATCAATGCAATTAAGACAGGGGAACTTAAGTTTGTTCCGGAGCGTTTTGATAAGATCTATTTACACTGGCTGGAAAACATCCGTGACTGGTGTATTTCAAGACAAATCTGGTGGGGACACAGAATTCCTGCATACTACTGCGATAAATGTGGTGAGTTTGTAGTGGCAAGAGAGGTTCCGGAGGTTTGTCCACACTGCGGTGGAACACATTTCACACAGGATGAGGATACATTGGATACATGGTTCAGTTCTGCATTGTGGCCATTCTCAACACTCGGCTGGCCGGAAAATACAGAAGAGATGGACTATTTCTATCCGACCGATGTGCTTGTAACCGGATACGACATCATTTTCTTCTGGGTAATCCGTATGGTATTCTCAGCTTACGCTCACACCGGAAAATCACCATTCCACACCGTATTCATTCACGGTCTGGTTCGTGATTCACAGGGACGTAAGATGAGTAAATCCTTAGGAAATGGTATTGATCCATTGGAAATCATTGAGCAGTACGGTGCAGATGCGCTTCGTATGACGCTTGTTACAGGTAATGCACCTGGTAATGATATGAGATTCTATGATGAGAGAGTGGAGGCAAACAGAAACTTTGCAAACAAAGTATGGAATGCTTCTCGTTTCATCATGATGAATATGGAAGATAAAGAAGTTACAACTCCGGATTACAGCCAATTGTCAAACATAGACAAATGGGTACTTTCAAAGGTAAACACACTTGCAAAAGAAATGACAGAGAACATGGACAAGTTCGAACTTGGTATTGCACTTCAGAAGGTGTATGACTTTATCTGGGATGAGTTCTGTGACTGGTATATCGAACTTGCAAAATACCGTATCTGGCATGCTGATGAGGATAAGGAAGGTGCGAACGCTGCTCTTTGGACATTAAAGACTGTACTTGCAAATGGTCTTAAGATGTTGCATCCATTCATGCCATTTGTCTCAGAGGAGATTTACAGCGCACTCGTTCCGGAAGATGAGTCACTGATGATGTCAGAGTGGCCACAATACAAGGAAGAGTGGAATTTTGCAAAAGAAGAAACTATCGTAGAGAGAATGAAAGAAGTAATCCGTGGTGTTCGTAATGTTCGTGTAGAGATGAACGTTGCACCAAGCCGCAAAGCAAAGACTTTCGTTGTAAGTGAAAAAGATGAACTATGCATCGGTTTTGCTGCGATGAAAGAATCAGCTGCTCCGCTTATGAGTGCGAGTGAGATTGTGGTTCAAGGAAACAAAGAAGGAATAGAGGAAGATGCAGTATCAGTCGTAGTGACAGATGCGGTTGTATATTTGCCATTGGAAGATTTGGTTGATTTCGAACAGGAAATTGAACGTCTGACAAAAGAAGAGGAGAGACTTACAAAAGAGCTTGCTCGTGTAAATGGAATGCTTAGCAATGAGAAATTCATCAGCAAGGCTCCGGAAGCAAAGATCAATGAAGAGAAAGCTAAACTGGAAAAATATACGCAAATGATGGAACAAGTAAAAGAGCGTCTTGCAGGACTTAGAAAATAGTTTCGAGGTAGAGTATGAAACGTATTCAAATAAGGAAAGAAGATATTAAGGAATATCTGAGACAGAGAAAAGAGAGAAGACAGCAGATTCTGGAAAAGCGCAGAAACAGTAAGTTTGCGAAGAAAATGCAACCGGTTTACAAGTGGATGAACCGTTTTTCACTGCTACTTCACTTTTTATTATCATGCGTGATTAATGTTGTTATCGAAGCAATTTCCAGACATAGTCTGGGATCGGCATTGGAGTACATGGTGTCTACACCGTGGACCTTCCTTTATAACACGTATATGATTTTTATCACATTCTTGTTGGTGTATCTGGTGAGAAGGCGTGTGTTCTTCCGCATTATCATCACGGTATTCTGGCTAGTCATCGGCTGTGTAAACGGATATATGCTGAGTGTGCGTGTCACACCATTTAATGCACAGGATTTGAAGGTTATTGATGACGCACTGTCTATGATTGATAAATATTTTAACGGTGTGCAGGGTGCAATGCTGATTACGCTTATTGTGGCAATTATTGCATGGCTTGTGTCGATGTGGAGACGCGGCGGGCAGTTTACAGGAAAAATGCACCGTATCCGAGCATTGATTGTTGTGCTTGCAACATTCGGAACCATGAGTCTTGCGACTGATTTTGCAATCGAGAAGCGTGTTCTGTCAAATTACTTCGGAAACATTGCGTTTGCATATGAAGATTATGGTTTGCCATATTGCTTCACGGCAAGTTTGTTTAATACAGGTATTTCGGAACCGAACGCTTATAATGGCTATACGATAAGTGAGATTACGCAGGGTGGAAAACTCACCGAAAGTACTACAACAGGAAAGAAAATGCCGAATATTATTACGATTCAGTTGGAGTCCTTCTTTGATGTATACGAAGCAGAGTTTTTTGAGACATCGATGGACCCGATTCCAACTTTTCATTATCTGATGGAGAATTACTCATCCGGATACTGCAAAGTGCCATCTGTGGGAGCAGGAACTGCAAATACAGAATTTGAGGTGCTGACAGGTATGAGTATGCGTTACTTTGGACCGGGAGAATATCCGTACAAGACAATTGCGAAATATCAGCCGATGGAGAGTGCCGCGACGGCACTTAAGGCACTTGGATATGGCGCACATGCGCTTCACAACAACGGAGGAAACTTCTACAGCCGTGCAGATGTATTCAATATGATGGGCTTTGACAGTTATACAAGCAAGGAGTTCATGAATGTTTTGCAATATACAGAAAATGGCTGGGCAAAGGATAACATTCTAACACAGCATATTTTGAATGCGATGGATTCCACAGAGCAGCAGGATTTCGTGTTCTGCATATCAGTGGAAGGACATGGAGATTATCCGGAGGAGCCGGTGATGGAGAATCCACTGATTCAGGTAACAGGTATGGAAGATGAAGGTTTGACGAATTCTTGGGAATATTATGTAAACCATCTGTATGAGACAGATAAGTTTATTGCAGATTTGATTGCGCAATTAGAGCAGAGGGGAGAGCCGACGGTACTCGTCCTCTATGGTGACCATCTTCCGACGATGGGGCTGGAGGCAAGTGATCTCACGAGCCGTTATCTGTTTAATACCAATTATGTTATATGGGATAATATTGGATTAGAAAAAGAAGATAAGACACTTGCAACTTATCAATTAACGGCAGAAGTATTTCATAAGTTAGGTATTCATTCCGGTACTGTATTTAATTATCATCAGACAAGACGTCAGACACGGAATTACTTGGCTGATTTGGAGATTCTGCAGTATGATATGTTGTATGGGAAATGCTTTGTATACGGAGGCAAGAAGAATGCGCCGACCGTAGACGGAACCTTCCAGATGGGGATTCTTGATGTATCTTTAAGCGGCATGGAGCAAAGCGGGGAGGAGTCTTATAATTTCTATGGAAAAAACATGACGGCAAACAGCAAAGTTTACGTCAATGGAAACAAGCAAAAAACGACATTCTATAATGATGCCCACATTGAACTGAAAGGAAAAGCGCTGAAGGAAGGTGATCGTATCGTCGTGTCACAAGTGGGTTCCAGCAGTCGTGTGTTCCGCAGTTCCGTGGAGTATGTATACAGCCAGGGACAATTGGTATTGGCTTCTGAGTATGTGCCGCCGGCAGAGAATCCGGAAGCACAGGCACAGTAGAACAATATGTAGAGAAACCTCGAAAAATGCGTACGGATAGATATTGCAATTTTTTTGGCAAGTGCGTATGATGATTGTGTTAGGGGGAGAAACAAATGTTAAATTTCGAAGAAGAATTAAAGAAATTCAAACCTTGTCTGGAGGTTGAAGATATAGAGGAAGCCGTTTATCAGGAAGATTTGACGGATATGACGGACCTCCTTAAGGAATTACAGAAAAAATAAAGAGTGACGGTGGATGAAGTGGAATATGCAAAAAAATTAGTATACCTATCGAACCAATGGTATAACGACGGATTAAAAAAAGCAAATATCCGAGACCTGTCAGGCGCTGTCACCTCCTTGAAAAAGAGTCTGCAATACAATCGGGACAACATTGCGTCCCGAAATCTCCTTGGACTGATTTACTATGGAAGAGGAGAGGTGGCAGAGGCTCTTGTAGAGTGGATTATAAGTAAGAACATTAAGTCACACGGCAACATTGCAAACTACTATATCAAAAAAGTGCAGGAGTCGCCGAGTGAGTTGGATGCAATTGACCAGGCTGTTAAGAAATATAATCAATGTCTGGTATATTGTCAGCAAAATGGAGAGGATTTGGCTGCGATACAGCTTAAAAAAGTTATTGCAGCACATCCGACATTCCTTAAGGCATATCAATTGCTTGCATTGCTTTACCTGCAGACAGAGCAGTATGCGAAAGCGAGACAACTGATCCGCAAAGCGCACAGGCTGGATTCAACCAACGAAGTGACACTTCGTTACATGCATGAATTGACACAGTTACATAAAGATAAAGCGGCTCAGCTTAAGACGGAAAAGGCACAGACTGTTTCCTATAATCTTGGAAATGAGACCATTATTCAGCCGGTATCGGCAACGCTCAAGGACAATGCGGCACTTCTGACGATTTTAAATATTGTCATAGGTCTCGTTGTTGGAGCAGCAGTTGTATGGTTCCTTGCTGTTCCTACTATGAAACGGAATATGAATACCAAGACGAACAAGGAAGTCATTGTCTACAGTGAACAGATAGCTGCTCTCGAGACAGAGGTTGAACTTCTGAAAAAAGAAGTGGATGGCTACAAGGCGACAAGTGAGCAGACAGAGGCTGAGAAGCAAGTGGCACAGGGAACACAGGCGAGTTATGAGATTCTTGTGACGGTTATTGAACACTATCACAATACAAGTTACAAGAGGGCAACGCTGGTTGATGAACTCCTGACCATCAAGATAGAGTCACTTGGAGATGTGGGTAAGGCGACTTACGAAAAAATCGCCAAAGAGGTGTTTGAGGCAGAATGCGCAGAACTTTACCCAATAGCTAAAAGAAGTTATGAAGCTGTGAATTATAAGAGGGCATTGGAGTGCTTGGAGCGAATTGTACTTATGAATGAGAAGTACGATAACGGGGAAGCACTTTACATGCTGATGAATATTTATCACAAGCAGAATGAAACAGACAAAGCGACTGCAAAGTATGCTCGCATTTTAGAACTGTTTCCGGATACAGAGGTTGCAAATCGGGCGAAGACCTTGATGGAACCGACAGAGACAACAGAATAATCAGAGATTACGAAAGAGAACATGTGGATGAAGTCATTCCATGTTCTTTTTTTGTATGATAAATCAAGAGGGAAATGTTGAAATTAAGGGGGAGATTAAAGTGAAGTATCAAGTACAGGAAAATTGCCTGACCATCTTTCTTCCAAGGGAGCTTGACCACCACAATGCAGAAAAAATAAGGAGAAAGTCGGATCGTCTCATTGAAAAACATCACATAAAATGCGTGATATTTGATTTTGAAGAAACAAACTTTATGGACAGCTCCGGAATTGGTGTAATCATGGGGCGCTATCGCATGGTGTATCTGCTTGGGGGAGAAGTGTGGGCTGTACATACGAATGAGAGAATGAAAAAGATTCTGACGATGTCAGGTGTAACGAAAATTATTCAAATATATGAGGAGGAAGAGGTATGAAAAACACAAATGAAATGGAATTATTGTTTGACAGTAAATCCGTGAATGAAGGGTTTGCGAGAGTGGCTGTTGCTGCATTTATGACGCAGCTGAACCCGACGCTTGAGGAGGTTGCGGATGTAAAAACTGCGGTCTCAGAGGCAGTGACAAATGCAATCATCCATGGGTACGAGAAGGAGATAGACAAAATCAGAATACATTGTCGTCTGGAAGAACAAGTACTCTACATAGAAATTGAAGACCATGGAAAAGGCATTGAGAATGTGGAGCAGGCCATGCAGCCACTTTTCACCTCAAAGCCGGAGCTTGAGCGTTCCGGGATGGGATTTTCCTTTATGGAAGCATTTATGGATGAGATTTCTGTGGAATCTGAACTTGGACAGGGGACTTTGGTGAAAATGCAGAAAGAAATCGGAAAAGGAAGGGAATTATGGACCACACAATCGCTTTAATTCGCAAGTCACACGACGGGGATGAAGAAGCGAGAGTACAGTTGGTGGAAGAGAATGTAGGGTTAATCTGGTGTGTGGTACGGAGATTTTACGGAAGAGGCGTGGAACCTGATGATCTGTTTCAAATCGGCAGTATTGGGCTTCTCAAAGCTATTGATAAATTTGACTTGTCTTATGAAGTGAAATTTTCAACTTATGCCGTGCCGATGATTTCGGGAGAAATTAAGCGTTTTCTAAGAGATGACGGTATGATTAAGGTGAGTCGTTCCCTGAAAGAACTCTCATACAAGGCATATCAGGTGCGCGAAATCATGCAGGAGGAGTTACAGCGAGACCCGACAATAGAGGAATTGGCAACCAGGATGGAGGTAGACCAGGAGGAACTCGTTATGGCACTCGATTCCGGTAACGAAGTGGAATCTCTATATAAGCCTGTCTATCAAAAGGACGGCAATGAGGTTGCGCTTATGGACAAGTTGGAAGAAAAGGAAGGCCAGGAGGAAAAGATTTTAAATCGTATGCTTTTAAAGCAACTTTTGGAAGGTTTGGAAAAAGAGGCGAGACAGCTTATTTATCTGCGTTATTTTGCAAACAAAACGCAGACAGAGGTGGGCAAAGAACTGGGAATTTCGCAGGTTCAAGTCTCGCGTATGGAAAAGAAAATTTTGAAAAATTTAAGAGGGAAAATAGATGTATCTTTTGGAGAAAAATAGCCATACTATTTTTTGAAAGAAGGTGGAGTTTATGGAAAAAGCAAAGAAAAGAGTCCGCATTTGTCTGTTATGTGTTGTCATGCTAGCAGTAATTATGGGGATTCTTTATTATTATCACGAATTAAATGAAGAGGGAATCCAGGCAGAGGGCACACTTGTATCCGCTTCTTATAAGGGATGGAAAAAGTCATGTCAGTAGCGAAGGAGATTCTGTATATCAAAGGAGAACAAAATGTAGAGGTAAAAAATCAGGATGTAACTTTGGGAGATTTGCTTTCGATGGAATGTTCTCAGGAGCATACATTGTCTAAAATCAAATCGCTTAAGTTTCTTAAGATACCGGATACGGGAAAGCATCGATATGTTGTCTCTGTTTTAAAGATTATTGAGTGTATTCATAAGGAATATTCGAATTTGGAGATTCAGAATGTCGGTGCCAACGATATCATTGTGACTTACGAAGGGACGAAACAGAAGAATCGTCTTTGGGAGGCCTGTCAGGTTACGTTGGTTGTTATTACCTGTTTTATCGGTGCAGCATTTGCGATTATGGCGTTTAATAACGACTCCGGAGTTCCGGAAATCTTTGAACAGATGTATGAGCAGTTTATGGGCAAGAAGGCAGCAGGGTTCAATATCTTAGAGTTAACATACAGTATTGGTCTGGGACTTGGAATCATTGTCTTTTTCAATCATTTTGGCAAGAAAAAATTCACAGTGGATCCGACACCGATTGAGGTGGAGATGAGCCTGTATGAGAATGATATTCAGACAACGCTGATTGCACAGAGTTCAAGAAGGGGGCAGGAATTAGATGTGGGTAAAACAAATCATAATGGCTCTCATCGGTCTTAGTGCCGGGGCAATTGTTGCAGGAGGATTGTTCGGATTCATTGTCAGTCTCGGTATTGTTTCGGATTTTGCCGACAGGACCGGTACAGCTAATCGGATTAGGCTCTATGAGGATGCGGTTGCGGTCGGAGGCATTCTGGGAAATCTGGTACTTTTGTATGACATACCGTTGACTGCGATATCCCCTCTTATGGGAGTATTCGGTATATTTTCTGGAATATTTGTCGGATGCTGGGCGCTTGCACTTGCAGAGGTACTTAATGTGTTTCCCATTTTTCTCAGGCGCATCAATGTTACAAAAGGAATTGGTTTTGTTATTTTAGGGATAGCCATCGGAAAGGTATTGGGTGCAACAGTCTATTTCTTTTTCGGATGGTAGAAAGGAAAGTTATGAATAAAGAAAAACAAGAACAGTATAAAGCGTATGTGGAAGAAAAGACACCGAAGAGTAATCTCCTCGTAAATATGGCGAGAGCGTTTGTGACAGGAGGCACCATCTGCTTGGTTGGACAGTTTATTCTGAACTTTTGTAAGAAGCAGGGACTCTCTGAGGACAACGCAGGCGCATGGACGTCCCTCATCCTGGTGTTAATCAGTGTGCTTCTCACAGCGTTTAACGTATACGGCAAGCTCGCACAGTGGGCCGGCGCGGGAGCATTGGTACCGATTACCGGCTTTGCAAACTCTGTGGCAGCTCCGGCTATTGAATATCAGAAAGAGGGACAGGTCTTCGGGATTGGAGCAAAGATATTTACCATTGCGGGACCGGTCATTTTGTATGGTGTGTTTACCAGTTGGGTGCTGGGTGTGTTGTATTGGATAGGGAAAGTATTTTAAGAGATTGAGAGGAAAAAACGATGCTAAAAGGAAAGCAAAGTATTTTATTTGATGAGCCTCCTTATCTCATCAGCAGTGGCTGCGTTGTTGGGAAGAAAGAAGGCGAAGGACCGCTTGGCCAGTTGTTTGATTTGGTGGAGGAAGAAAATCTGTTTGGAAAGGATACATGGGAAGAGGCGGAGAGTGAGATGCAGAAGGAAGCCTGCCTGATGGCTCTTGGCAAGGCAAAACTCGACCCACATGAGGTGCGTTATCTTTTTGGCGGCGACCTCCTCCGTCAGGGAATCGCGACATCAATGGGCTTGGAAGAATTGCACATTCCGCTTTTTGGATTATATGGTGCATGTTCGACCTCCGGAGAAGCACTTGCATTAAGTTCTATGAGTGTAGCTGCAGGTTATGGAGAATATATATTGGCGGTTACGTCGAGTCATTTCGGAAGCGCAGAGAAGGAATTCCGTTTTCCGCTCGCGTATGCGAATCAAAGACCACCATCTTCTCAGTGGACAGTTACAGGAAGCGGTGCTTTTTTAGTAGGCAGACAGAAGGCAAATGTAAGAATTGCAGGTGTTACTGTAGGAAAGATTGTGGATTACGGGCTCAAGGATTCGCAGAATATGGGTGCGTGTATGGCGCCCGCAGCATGCGATACGATTATACGGAATTTATCAGATTTCGGATACAAACCATCCGATTATGACCGCATTATTACAGGTGACTTGGGATATGTGGGACAGAGCATTCTGTTTGACCTAATGCGCAAGCAGGGAAAAGATATTAAGGAAAACCATATGGATTGTGGTATGCTTATTTTTGACCAACAGACACAGGGAACGAATGCAGGTGGCAGTGGTTGTGGTTGTGCGGCAGTTACGTTATCATCGTTCATTTTGCCAAAGATTTCATCCGGTGAATGGAAGAGAGTACTGTTTGTACCGACAGGAGCGCTCATGTCTACCGTAAGCTTTAATGAAGGACAAAGTGTTCCGGGAATCGCGCATGGTATTGTGCTGGAACACTGTTAGGAGGAAAAAGTTATGGATTATTTATACGCATTTTTAATCGGCGGAGCCATCTGTGCAGTAGTGCAGATTCTGTTAGACCGCACCAAAATGATGCCGGGGCGCGTCATGGTGCTATTGGTGTGTGCAGGTGCCGTGCTTGGGTTTTTAAATATTTATCAGCCGTTCACGGAATTTGCAGGAGCCGGAGCAAGTGTTCCCCTTCTCGGATTTGGCAATGTACTCTGGAAGGGTGTGAAGGAGGCTGTCGACAAAGAAGGGTTCTTAGGAACATTCTTAGGTGGATTCAAGGCCAGTGCGGCAGGAATTTCAGCGGCACTTATCTTTGGGTATATTGCTTCATTGATATTTGAACCGAAAATGAAGAAGTAAAATCTGTGTAAAATTTGCCGCCGCCGTGTTAAATTTAAGGAAATTCAGTTGACTAAGGATTTTTCTACGGTAATAATGTAAACTGTGAGAAAACTTAGGAGGAAAATGATATGGGTTATGAAGAATTGTTTCTGTTTGCCGGCGGACTTGGTATGTTTATCTATGGTATGCAGATTATGTCGCAGGGACTTGAGAATGCAGCCGGAAACAAAATGAAATCACTTCTCGAAGTGTTGACAAAAAATAAATTGATGGGTGTTGCACTCGGAGCATTGATTACGGCTGTTATCCAGAGCTCGTCTGCAACAACGGTTATGGTAGTCGGTTTTGTTAATGCCGGAATCATGAATTTGACGCAAGCCATCGGAGTCATTATGGGTGCCAATATCGGTACAACCATCACCGGATGGATTGTGTCCATGGGAGAGTGGGCATCATTTTTAAAACCGTCCACATTGGCACCTGTGGCAATCGCAATCGGTGTAGTTGTGATGATGGTTGGCAAAAGGCGTGCAACGAAGGATGTGGCAGGCATTGTTGTCGGATTTGGACTTTTGTTTATCGGTATTGATAACATGTCAAGCGCAATGTCAGGACTCAAAGAAGTTCCTGCTTTTACGCAGTTGTTTGTTAGCCTCGGAAGCAATCCGATTCTGGGAATATTGGTGGGCGCAGGTGTTACTGCTATTATTCAAAGTTCCTCTGCATCGATTGGTATTTTGCAGAGTTTGGCAGTTGCAGGTCTCATTCCATTTAATTCAGCGGTATACATTATTATGGGACAGAATATCGGTACTTGTGTGACGGCGATGCTATCTAGTATGGGTGCAAAGAAAAATGCGAAGACTGCAGCCCTCATGCATTTACTATTCAACATTATAGGTACGGTTATCTTTAGTGTGGCATCGATTGCATTCTTCCAGATTGTAAATCCTACATGGGGAAGAGACATGATTACTGCAACGCAGATTAGTACCGTGCATACAGCATTTAATATTGCAACAACCTTATTGCTGTTCCCTGCTTCTAATTTGATTATTAAACTCGCGAAGAAAATAGGCGGAGTAAATGAAGAAACTCAGGACGACAGTATAGTTTCACTGGATGACCGTATGTTACAGACACCGACGATTGCACTTCAGGCAACCATGCACGAAGTTGGCCGTATGGCAGATTTAGTGAAAGATACCTTAGATGTGGCAAGACGTGTCTTGTTTACAAAAACCAAAGAAGATATTCATTTGCTTCGTGATGACGAGGATAAAGTGGATAAGTTGTGTGCAGGTATTACAGATTATGCAATTAAGATTACAAGATTGCAGATTAGTGATCGGGAACATGAAAATGTGGCACGTATGCTTCAGGTTGTTTCAGATATTGAACGTGTAGGTGATTATTGTGAAAATATCTCTGAGTTTGCGGAAGAGATGGCAGAGAATAAATTGAGTTTCTCAGAAATTGGTACGCAGGAATTAAAAGAAATGATTGAAGTCTGTGCAGACAGTTACGAATATGCAGTTCAGGCATTTATGGAAAATGACAGGGAAAAGGCATTAAAGGTTATCGAGAAAGAAATCAGAGCCGACGAGCTGGAAGTACAGCTTCGTACCAAGCATATCAAACGTTTGACTAATCAGGAATGTAATACGGAGGCGGGTATCGTGTTCTTGGATACTGTTATCTGCTTGGAACGTATTTCAGACCATGCGAGAAATATTGCGGAAGAAGTTCTTGGAACAGAAAGTGACGATGAATAAATTAAGAGGGTGGTGCAAATATTTGTTTGCATCGCTCTTATTTTTTAAAAAAAGGTTGATTTATAAAACATGTTGTGATAGACTACACAGGTGACAAGACAGATGTAAAAACAATTACAACAAAAGAGGGATGAAACATGAAGAGTTTAAAAAAGTTAGCAAATCGAATTTTTGTAGAAGGTTTGGCAGGAATGGCGCATGGACTTTTTGCCACACTGATTATCGGAACTATCATTCAGCAGATTGGTACACTTATTGGTGGCAATGTAGGCAATCTTATTTTTGTAGTAGGTAAAGTAGCAGCGGCACTTACCGGTGCGGGTATCGGTGTGGGAGTTGCTTACAAATTTAAAGAGAGTTCCTTGGTTGTGCTATCAGCAGCAACAGCAGGTATGGTTGGTGCGTTTGCAAGCAAAATCCTCGCGGGAGCCGTATTCGTGGACGGAGCAATGGTATTTGCAGGACCGGGTGAACCGCTTGGTGCGTTCTTAGCTGCTTACATAGGTATTGAGGTTGGACATTTAGTGAGTGGGAAGACAAAGGTAGATATTATTGTAACACCACTTATGACAATCGGTGCAGGTTCCGTGGTTGGTCTGATTCTTGGACCACCGATTTCAAAATTTATGACAATGCTTGGTGAAATGATTAACTGGGGAACAGAGCAACAGCCGTTCCTTATGGGAATTATTGTATCTGTATTGATGGGTATGATTCTAACATTGCCAATCAGCTCAGCTGCGCTTGGAGTTATTTTAAATCTTTCCGGATTGGCAGCAGGTGCCGCAACAGTTGGATGTTGTTGTAACATGGTTGGATTTGCAGTTGCAAGTTATCGTGAAAATAAAGTCGGAGGACTTCTTGCACAGGGAATCGGAACCTCTATGCTTCAGGTACCGAATATTGTCCGCAAACCAATTATCTGGCTTCCGGCGATTCTGTCCAGTGCTATTTTAGGTCCGGTCGGAACGATGGTATTCCATATGACGAATAATGCAACCGGTCCCGGTATGGGAACAGCAGGACTTGTCGGACAGATTATGACATGGCAGACGATGATCGGAACAGAAACACCGGGAATGTTGCTTGTAAAGATTCTGCTTATTCAGGTGATTTTGCCGGCTATCGTGACACTTTTAATCTCAGAATTTATGAGAAAGAAAAAATGGATTAAATACGGCGATATGAAATTGGATTTATAAGAACAGAGCATGGACTCTTGCTAACATACATAGGCAAGAGTCCTTTTTTACATATTTTTAACAAAAAAACGATTTTACATTTTACATGTTGCGTCTATATTGATACTGAGTTTATACTAAAAGAGTAAATAAAAAAATACCAATGGAGAAATAAAGATGATTTTTTGTGTAGAAGATGATAGCAATATTCGAGAATTAGTTGTATATACACTGAACGCAACAGGGATGAGTGCACGCGGATTTGGTGATGGAAGACGTTTTATGGAAGCTATGGAGGCGGAGATACCCGAACTTATTTTACTTGATATTATGTTGCCGGGAGAGGATGGGCTTTCCATTTTGAGAAAGTTGAAGAGTTCTTCCAGAACGAAGAACATTCCGGTGATTATGGTTACTGCAAAAGGAAATGAATATGATAAGGTAATTGGTCTGGATGCAGGAGCAGATGATTATGTTTCAAAACCATTCGGAATGATGGAATTGGTTTCGCGTATTAAGGCTGTGCTTCGCAGAACGAAACCAAACGAGGAAACTCAAGAATATGTGATAGGTAATCTTAGGATGGATTTGAACTCACATGAAGTGTTCGTAGATGACCAACTGATTACTCTCACATTTAAGGAGTTCGAGCTGCTTAGAAAACTGATGAAATACAGAAAAACGGTCTTGACGAGAGACAGACTCCTAGAAGAAATCTGGGGTTATGGATACGCAGGTGAAACAAGAACTGTCGATGTTCATATTCGAACACTCAGACAGAAACTGGGAAGCGCAGGAGATATGATTGAGACAGTGCGAGGTGTGGGATATCATATAGGAGGTTCTTATGCAGAATAATGAATTCGTGAATCGGGCGGAGGATGAAATCCTGAAAATGAGAAAAGAGTTTTCGGCAAATGTTTCACACGAGCTGAAAACGCCACTTACATCCATTTCCGGATATGCGGAGATTATGAAGAGCGGGATGGTGAATCAAGAGGACATGATTGCATTTTCTGAGCGAATTTACAATGAAGCAAGCCGAATGATTACATTGATTGATGATATTATCAAATTATCTAAATTGGATGAGGAGAGTATGGAGGTTGAGTGGGAAGACGTAAACTTGTATGAATTGTGTCATGAGATTATTGATCGTCTTGCCATGTCTGCAAAAAAACGGAGTGTTGAGCTTGAACTGAAGGGTGAAGCTGCGGTTTATCATGGCGTCAGGCAGATGCTGGATGAAATGATATTTAATCTCTGTGAAAATGCCATTAAGTATAATGTGTCGAACGGTAAAGTGACTCTAAGTGTGAGCAATACACCGGAAGCTATCAAGGTAATTGTTGAGGACACCGGAATCGGTATTCCAAAAGATCAGCAGGAGCGTGTATTCGAGCGCTTCTATCGCGTGGATAAAAGTCATTCAAAGGAAACGGGAGGAACAGGTCTGGGACTTTCTATTGTAAAACATGCGGCCATTTATCATCATGCACAGATTCATGTGGAAAGTGAAGTTGGAGTAGGTACAAAAATGGAAGTTGTTTTCTAAAAGTTTTATGAAATGTATGACAGGTTTCTCCTAATATGATATAATATTAATGTATGTGGGTCAGTAGGTTTACTACCCGATGAAAATAGGGGAGACAGTTAAATGCACAATGCAATTAAGAATTATGAGGATGTGGATAGTTGGAAGACGATTATGTTTCTTTACAACGCAGCCCTCAAAGAAGTAGAGACAAAATTAGAGATTCTAAATGATGAATTTCAACACGTTCATCAGTATAATCCGATAGAGCACATTAAGACAAGAATTAAGACACCGGAAAGTATTGTAAAGAAACTTAAGAGATATGGTCATGAGACATCCGTAGAGAACATGGTAAAGTATATTAATGATATCGCAGGAGTGAGATTGATTTGCTCTTTCACATCAGATATCTATAGACTCGCAAGTATGATTGGCAATCAGAGTGACTTAAAGGTCCTTGCTATCAAGGATTACATCAAGAATCCAAAGGATAGTGGATATAAGAGTTTTCACATGTTAGTATCTGTGCCGGTCTTTTTATCAGACAGTGTAGTACAGACCAAGGTGGAGATTCAGATTCGAACGATAGCCATGGACTTTTGGGCAAGTCTGGAGCATAAGATTTATTACAAATTTGAAGGTCATGCACCGGCATACATCAGCGAGGATTTGAAATCTTGCGCGGAGATGGTTTCTCAGTTGGATGATAGAATGCTTTCGCTTAATGAAGCAATTCAAAAATGTTTGGAAACATCGGAAGAGAAGGATTGATGTGAGAATGAAAAAGTACTTGAATAAACAATTTGCAATAGAGATGCTGTGGGCACTTGCAGGTACGACAATGTTTGCGTGCGGAGTCAATCTCATTATTACACCGTTGGGGTTATATAACGGTGGGTTTATGGGTGTGGCACAACTTATCCGTACCGGTCTGGTGCAGGGACTTGGGTTATCCATCTTTAATCAGTTTGATATTGCCGGTATTATTTACTATATTATTAATATTCCATTGTTTTATTGGGCATGGAAAGAGATGGGAAAAATGTTCTTGTTCAAGTCTTTAGTGACGGTAACTGTACAGACGCTTTGGATGACATTTGTGCCGATTCCAACGGAACCGATTTTCTCAGATTATTTGACCGCCTGCATTATTGGTGGTTTGGTAATCGGAACGGGAGTGGGCATGATTCTCCGTGGAAGAAGTTCCGGTGGTGGTCAGGATATTGTCGGTGTAATCTGCGCAAAGAAATTTCCGGATTTTAGTGTAGGTAAGCTTACCATTATGATGAATGCGGTGATTTATGGTATATGCCTTTGGATGTTTGACATTGAGATTGTAGTGTATTCACTCATTTACACGACGGTATTGGCAATGGCATGCGATCGTGCACACGTTCAGAATATTAATATGAGCGCCATGATTTTCACTAAGAAAGACGGCATATCCGAGGCAGTACTTCAGGAAATGCGTCGTGGTGTGACGGCGTGGGACGGAGTCGGAGCGTATACGAAGGAAGACACTCACATTTACTATATTATGATTTCTAAATATGAGGTTGAAAAGTTAAAAGAGATTGTACATAGAATCGACCCTCACGCGTTTGTGGTGTTGAACGAAGGCAGCAGGGTAGTGGGGAATTTTGAGAAGAGATTGTAAGATATTATGTAGGGGCACCCGAGGGTGCTCCTTGTTAGTTACCACAACTTGCCTTTATTAAAGGTTTCAACAGAGCCGTGAATGGTGGAGCGAGTATATAAGAAGTTGATACAAAAGAGTAGATAAAAAAAGAATGTTCCAATCCTTTTAGGTTATACTAACCATGAGGTGATAGTATGAACAAAAAGCAACAAGAAAAACAGGAACAACAAAGAAATCAAAATAAATTTAACAGCGGTACGAAAACAGTAAAGCCGCAGAATCAGAACGAGACACACAATGTGAGGTCTGAAGCGGTGGAACCAAAGATTAGACAGGTGTGATAAAATGCAAAATTATCAAAATGTAGAGCATACATTTGGACCAATTTATGATAAGAATTCAAAGATATTAATTTTGGGGAGTTTTCCGTCTGTAAAATCACGGGAAATGCAATTTTATTACGGACATCCACAGAATCGTTTTTGGAGGGTGCTCGCTTTTCTGTTGAATGAAGATATTCCAAGTACAATTGAAGAAAAGAAACATATTTTGCTAAACAATCATATTGCAGTCTGGGATGTGATAGCAAGTTGTAGTATCAGTGGGTCCAGCGATACGTCAATTAAGGATGTAATCGTAAATGATTTTACAGATATTCTGCAAAACTCTAAGATTGAAAAAATCTTCGTGAATGGAACAAAGGCTTATGAGTTGTATTGCAAATATGCAGAAAGCCAAACAGGCATGAAAGCAATCAAATTACCGTCAACCAGTCCGGCGAATGCGGCGTGGAGTTTTGAGAAATTGTGTGAGGTGTGGGGATCGCAATTGAACTCGAAGCCTTGACAATCTCAAGCGCACTTTTATACAATGATAGTGAATATTAAGAAATGATGTAGGTGATGTTATGAATCCTGTTTATGAAAAACTACAAAAGTGTTATGAAAGCATAAGACAAAAGGTTGACTTCAAGCCGGAAATTGCGTTAGTGCTTGGCTCCGGTTTAGGTGACTACGGTGAATCAATAGAAGTAGTAGCGACAGTAAATTACAACGATATTGAAGGGTTCCCAGTGTCAACGGTGGAAGGTCACAAGGGACGTTTCATTTTCGGATATATTGAGGGTGTTCCGGTGGTGTGTATGCAAGGACGCGTACATTATTATGAAGGATATCCGATGACGGACGTGGTTTTACCGATTCGCCTTATGAAAATGATGGGGGCAAAAGTGCTCTTTTTGACAAATGCAGCAGGTGGTCTGAATTATGATTTTCAAGCTGGTGATTTTATGATGATTACCGACCACATCATGAACTTTGTTCCGTCACCGCTGATTGGGCCGAATATCAATGAGCTTGGCGCGCGTTTTCCTGATATGAGCGACATTTACAAAAAGGACCTTCAAAAGATCCTGAGAGATACAGCAAGTGGGCTTGGAATCAAACTTCAGGAAGGTGTGTATATTCAACTGAGCGGACCGAATTATGAGACGCCGACAGAAGTGAAAATGTGCAGAATGCTTGGCGCAGATGCAGCAGGTATGAGCACGGCGGCGGAGGCAGTGGCAGCGAATCATATGGGCATGAAGGTGTGCGGAATCTCATGCATTACAAATTTGGGATGCGGTATGCTGGACGTACCATTGTCACACACGGAGGTACAGGAGACTGCAGACCGTGTGGCTATAGATTTTAAGAAGTTAGTTACAGAGGCTATTATAAATATTTACAAGACTATGTAGAGAAGTGTGGCAAAGAAAAAAGATGGGAGCACACGATGTTTTATATTGGAAATCACGTATCGTCCTCTAACGGCTTCGAAGCCATGGGACGAAAGACAACAGAATTAGGGGGCAATACATTTGCATTCTTCACTAGGAATCCGAGAGGCGGTAAGGCAAAGGAGTTGGATTTTGAGGATATCAGTCGTCTGCTTTCATGGATGGAGGAGCATGGATTTGGTAAAATCGTGGCACACGCACCATATACGATGAATCTGTGTGCTGCAAAAGAGGACATCCGCACATTTTCAAAAAATATGTTCCAGGATGACCTGCAGAGAATGGAGTATCTTCCGGGCAACTTCTATAATTTCCATCCGGGCTCCCATGTAGGTCAGGGCACGGAAGTAGGTATTGGTTTGATTGCTGACGCGATTAACGAGACGCTGTGGGAGGATTGCCATACGACGATTCTCCTCGAAACCATGGCCGGAAAGGGCAGTGAAATCGGCGGTACATTTGAAGAAATTCGCGCGATTATCGACCTCATAGAACTGAAAGATAAAGTGGGTGTGTGTCTGGATACCTGCCATGTGTGGGACGGCGGATATGATATCGTCCAGAATCTCGACGGCGTGCTTGCGCAGTTCGACCGCGTGATTGGTCTGGATCGACTCTGCGCGATTCATCTGAACGACACCATGAATCCACTTGCGGCGCATAAAGACCGTCACGAGAAACTCGGTGAGGGCCATCTTGGCATGGAGGCGATTGAGCGAATCGTGACGCATCCGATGTTGTATGGAAAGCCATTTATCTTGGAGACCCCGAATGAGGATGAAGGGTATGCAAGAGAGATAGCGCTGGTGAAAGGGATGGCAGAGGATTTCAAAACAAAGATATTATATACAAGTTGCATATGATATATCTTCAGAGGACAAGCAGGTACAAGAGTAATGTCAATGTTCCATAATGAAATGGTTCTAACTTGAACGCATTTTCATATATTTATACGAAACCACTTTGCGGAGTTTTGTATGAAGGAGAAAATTAAACGAAAAATAAAAGCACTGGGATTATGCGCTGTCGTCATTCTGGTGGCATGCATGGGAGTTTCTAAAGTGGTTACGGTGACCAACACTGTGAACGGCAAGGAACTCCCTATTTATTCCGTGGAAACAGATGAGAAGAAAGTGGCACTTTCTTTCGATGCGGCGTGGGGGAATGAAGACACCCAGCATATCCTCGACATCCTGAAAGAACACGATGTCCACGTTACTTTCTTTATGACAGGAGAGTGGGTGGAAAAGTTTCCGGATGATGTAAAAAATATTTATGCTGCAGGTCATGACTTGGGAAACCACAGTGAAAATCACAAAAATATGAGTCAGTTAACGGATAGTGATTGTCAGTCCGAACTTCTAAAGGCGCATGAGAAGGTGAAGGAATTGACGGGCGTGGAGATGGAACTATTCCGCCCGCCTTATGGAGACTACGATAATGAAGTCATTAAAAATGCTACGTCTTGCGGATACTACACAATCCAGTGGGATGTCGACAGCTTAGATTGGAAGGACTATGGTGTGGACAGCATCATAAAAACGGTCACAGAACATAAGAACCTGAGGAATGGTTCTATTATCTTAATGCATAACGGCGCAAAATATACGGCGCAGGCTCTGCCGCAAATCATTGAAGGGCTGAAGTCGAAAGGGTATGAGATTGTGCCGATTTCACAACTCATTTACAAAGACAATTATCACTTGGATGTGACAGGAAGGCAGATACAGGATTAAAGATTTATTATTTCGGCTAATTTTAACTCTCGTTTAAAATTGGCCGAAAATTTTATACATAAAAGTTATACTTGAAAGTATAGTACATCAAGGTATAATAATTTATAGATTAGTTAGAAAAGGAAACGTTATGATGAAGCAATCGCAAATTACACATTGGTGTCATGAAATAATTCGTTCACAAGCCCAGGCAGGCGGGCTTTATATTGATGCGACCATGGGAAATGGAAATGATACGCTGTTGTTATGTGAACTAGCCGGAGAATCGGGAGAGGTGTTTGCATTTGACATTCAAAGACAAGCCATAGAAGCGACAAAAACCTTATTAGAGGAACATCACGTAACAACAAATTGCCATCTCATTTTGGATGGACATGAAAATATGGATTATTATGTGCAAGAGTCTACAGCGGATGTGATCTGTTTTAATTTTGGGTATCTTCCAGGCGGAGACCATGAGATTGCAACGATGGCATCTACCAGTCTCATAGCAATTAAAAAAGGATTGGGACTTTTGAAGCCGGGCGGAATGATGAGCCTTTGTGTTTATAGTGGCGGAGATACAGGATTTGAAGAAAAAGATTGTATTTTGAACTATCTAAAGGAACTTTCGGCAAGGGAATATACGGTGATTGTGAATCAATATTTTAACAGGGAGAACAACCCGCCGATACCGATATTTATTTTCAAAAAATAGTTATATGGGGGTGGCAGTATGAATTACAATGAAATTTATCAAGAATATTTTCCGTTTTGGAATGAACTGGAACAGAGCGACAAAGACTTCCTCTGTCGGAATTCTACAGAAGTACATTTTGAAAAGGCACAGGCTGTACACGATAATACAGAATGTACCGGACTTTATATCGTGAAAAGTGGCAGACTTCGTTTGTACATGCTTTCGGAAGAAGGCAAAGAGATTACACTTTACAGACTTTCGCCGGGAGAAATCTGTATGCTGTCAGCTTCTTGTGTGCTACAGAGCATTACATTTGATGTGTATGTTGAGGCGGAGGAACCGAGCGATTGTTATATGATTAGTGCGTCCGCGTTTGGAACTATCAGTGAAAAGGTTCCGACGGTTAAGATATTTGCTCTTGAGACGGCTGTGAATCGCTTTTCTGATGTCATGTGGATTATGCAGCAAATCGTATTTATGAGTATGGACAAACGTCTTGCCATCTTCTTGTGCGATGAGATTACGGACGGCCAAACGGATACAATTGCTATGACGCATGAGCAGATTGCAAGGCACATGGGAACTGCGCGGGAAGTCATTACAAGGCTATTAAAACATTTTGCGTCGGATGGAATTTTGGAAGTGACCAGAAAAGAAATTCGTGTCATTGATAAAATGAGACTTCGTAAAATTGCTTATTAAGTATGAGGAGAATGTGAGGGATAATACATGATATATACGGAAAAAACAAAAAAAGCTTTGAAATTTTGTTTTGAAGCACACAAAGAGCAACGTGATAAAAGTGATATGCCATATGTATTTCATCCATTTCATTTGGCAGAACAGATGGAGACGGAGGAAACTACCATTGTTGCACTTTTGCATGATGTAGTAGAAGATACACCATATACATTTGCTGATTTGGAACAGATGGGATTTGGAGAAGATGTGCTGGAGGCATTGAAGTTGTTGACGCACGATGATGCGGTGGATTACATGGATTATGTAGCGGAAATCAAAAAGAATCCAATTGCAACGGCAGTAAAGATGGCTGATTTAAGACATAATTCGGAACTTTCACGTTTGGATGAGATTACAGAAAAAGCATTAAAGCGAAGAGAAAAATATCTTCAAGCAATGGCGCTGTTAGAAGAGTAATCATCTGAAAAAAACATACGAATAGGAGATAGAAGGTATATGACATTTTACATGCCAACAAAGGTATATGCAGAGAAAGAGTGTGTCGAAAAATATGGAAAAGAGCTTGTATCGTTAGGAACAAAGGCAATGATTGTAACCGGGAAGACATCTGCCCGCAAGAATGGTTCTTTGAAGGATGTAGAGGATGTGTTAAAGAATCATGCAGTTGAGTATGTTATTTTTGACGAAATCGAAGAAAACCCATC
>JAZQRQ010000048.1:0-3543 GCA_045629665.1 Faecalimonas sp. | reverse complement strand
TTCTTTACTTCCAGTTCAATCAGACCATCATCAATCAGAATGTGCTTTCCAATCTCCACATCCTCAGCAAGACCATCATAGGTAATAGATACACGATTAGCATCACCCTCTATTACCTCTGTTGTCAGTGTGAATGTCTGACCAGCTTCGAGCATCACCTTCTTGCCATCCTTAAGGAGTCCGGTGCGAATCTCCGGTCCTTTTGTATCAAGCAGAATAGCTACCGGTCTACCGACCTCCTCGCGAACACTCTTCAACATATCCATTCTTTCTTTCTGCTCTGCGTGATCGCCGTGAGAAAAGTTGAAGCGAGCAATATCCATGCCGTTTTCCACTAATTTCTTCATCAAATCTCTATCATTTGTATTTGGACCCATGGTACAAATAATCTTTGTCTTTTTCATCTAGTTCTCCTTATCATCTATTTAATATGTTCATGCGTAAACAAATGTTCCTGACAATATTCGTGCGCCCCATTGCATTTTGAACAATAACGGAATTCCAGATTCGGGTCATCCAATTCTGTTCGTCCGCATACGGTGCAACGGTGTTTCGCACCATTTGTATACTGTTGATTCTGGCGTGCCTCCTGCACTTCCTTATGGTATACACGTCTTCTGTGCATTTCCTTAGGAGAATATTTTTTATAGTTCCTGCTTGTAAAATAAAACAACAGGAAGTTCAGGATGGACACAAAGGCCGCAAGAGCCATTGATTTAAAATATATTCCGTAATATCCTCCTCCAAACTTTGGAAGAAATGCCTGTAATATAGTATATCCAAAGTAGAACGCATCAATCCATGCAAGCCATTTTACTTTGATTGGAATAAGCATAAAAAGGTAAAATTGCTGGTTCGGATACAGTGCCGCATAAGCAAAAAACAGCGACATGTTCAAATAATACGTACCTATCGGCAAGGACGCGTCGAAAATCAGATACACTAGTAGCGCGGCAATAATATGGAAAACAACACCCATAAAGTAATACAGATTAAAACGGAAAACGCCCCACGCAAACTCTAACTGTCTCCCGATCATATAATAAAGATAAAGTGTAAACACAGCAAAAAGAAGACTCGTATTAGGCGGTTGTATGATAAAAGTAATCAGACGCCACACCTGACCATTCATAATCGCATACATATCCAATGACAAATAGTTATAATAAAAACTCGGCGCAATCATGGTGAGAACGAATCCCAATACATATAAAATAATCACATAATACATAAGATTCGGTATGGCATATTTCCCGAATTTGCGCTCTAATTTATTCATCCACTTCATTACTAATATTACCCCTTTCGATTCACAGCATCATTTTCTTAAGTTTATCACACATTTATCACTTTGTGTGTTATAATTCTATTCTAGTTACATATTTATATCTTCGCAAGGGAAAATTTAGCCATGATAAGCAGAAAAATGAGCAAACAGATTTTGGAAGGGGCTTTGGCTCTACACAAAAACTATCTTTCCGGATCATTCAAAGGATACAACATCACAGTAGACTGTAAACCGCATGTATATATTGTCTATATTCATGCCACATTTGACACATTATCCGGTCAGGTTCAATTTCAAACATTTTTAAAGGAACACGAAAGAAAAATGCAATATCTTTCGAGAGCAGAGGAATTAGACCACGCAATCAAGCTCCGAATTGTCAAGCCAAAATGCAAGAAAATCATTCCTTCTGTTCTGAGTGATATAATAGAACCAATCATCATGCAGCTCCTGAAAGATGGCTATGACGCCGGCTGCATCGGTTGCGGAAATAATGACGGGAAAATGGACTGTTACGAGATTTGCGGATACCATTATTACCTGTGCGAAGATTGCATTCAAAGGAATCAACCCGAACTATCGATTATCAACAGGATGTTCAAAAATAGTTATCGTCATCCTGTCAGAAAAATGAAGTCTTAGTCAGCAAAAGGGCTCCGAATCAATTTCGGAGCCCTTTCATAATATCTCTATTTCATTAATAACGATGTTCCTGACATCTCTTTCGGCTGTTCCAATCCCATGAGTTCAATCAGGGTCGGAGCAATATCTGCAAGACATCCACCCTCTTTTAAACCGTATGCCGGATCTGCATTCACCAGGATAAACGGAACCGGATTCGTTGTATGTGCCGTAAACGGTGAACCTGTTTCGTAATCTAAGAGTTGCTCTGCATTACCATGGTCTGCGCAGATAAACATCTGTCCGTCTACTTCCTTGAGTGCCTCTACTGCTCTGCCCACGCAAGTATCTACAGCTTCCACAGCCTTAATTGCAGCTTCTTCCACACCGGTATGTCCAACCATATCCGGATTTGCAAAGTTAATGATAATCACATCGTATTTGTCAGATTTGATTGCTTCCACTAATTTATCACATACTTCAAAAGCACTCATCTCCGGCTGCAAATCATAAGTTGCAACCTTTGGTGATTTCACAAGAATTCTGTCCTCGCCTTCGTTTGGCTCTTCCACACCACCATTGAAGAAGAATGTTACGTGAGCGTACTTCTCTGTCTCAGCAATTCTTGCCTGTTTGAGTCCATTAGCTGCAAGGAACTCACCAAATGTATTTGTAATCTCTGTCTTTCTGAATGCAACGTCTTTATTTTCAATTGTCACATCATACTCTGTGAAACACACATAAGTAGTCTTCACTCTTTCTCCCCTGTCAAAGCCTGTAAACTCATCATCGCAGAATACTCTTGTGATTTCTCTTGCTCTGTCCGGTCTGAAGTTGAAGAAAATGATAGAATCGTTATCTTTGATAGTAGCTACCGGAGCACCATCCTTCATAATAACAGTTGGAAGCACGAACTCATCTGTCTTATCATTGTCATAAGATTCCTGAATTGCGCATGGCCCGCAGCATCCTGTCTCACCTTCACCTTTTACCATAGCCTTGTATGCTAATTCCACACGGTCCCAGCGATTGTCACGGTCCATTGCGTAGTAGCGTCCCATCACAGTTGCTACTTCACCAACACCGATTTCAGCCATCTTATCTACCAATTCCTGTACAAAATCTTTACCACTTGCTGGAGGTGTATCACGTCCATCTAAGAAAGCGTGAACATATACCTTTGAAAGACCATTTTTCTTAGCCATTTCAAGTAAACCATATAAGTGTGTATTATGGCTGTGTACACCACCATCTGATAAAAGACCAAATGCATGAAGTGCACTGTCATTTTCTTTACAGTTTTCTACTGCTTTTACTAAAGCTTCGTTTGTAAAGAATGTTCCATCCTGAATTTCTTTTGTAATTCTTGTTAATTCCTGGTATACAATTCTTCCTGCACCCATGTTAAGATGTCCAACTTCTGAGTTACCCATCTGTCCATCCGGAAGACCTACTGCCATTCCGCTCGCATTTCCTTTTACAAACGGACATGTTGCCATCAGCTCGTCCATAACCGGTGTAGCTGCTTCAGCAATCGCATTGTTTTCTGTTTTTTCATTCAGTCCGTATCCATCAAGAATCATCAGTACTGTAGGTTTCTTACTCATCTTCGTTCTCCTTCATCTCATAATTCA
>JAZQRQ010000047.1:0-6631 GCA_045629665.1 Faecalimonas sp. | reverse complement strand
ACAATCCTCTTATTGTTCGATTACTCGCTCAGGTTGGCACCTTCCGTCTCCGGGGTTGCCGTGGCTTCACAGATCCTTCTTCTCCACCACTCTGAATAAGAGATTTTTATTTTGTTCCGTTGATGATAATATCACTATTTGCAACATACGTCAAGGTGTATTTTTAAAGACCGTTATTTCAAAAAGCAAACTTTTTCATCACATAAATAGACAACTGTACTTGCAGTTGTCTACCCGCCAATGGAATATTTGGATTCGGGCATTACCCTTGCCTTCCTACGGTCATTTTTATTTTATTCATTTCATAATACTACTATTCCTACAATGGTGATGTTTGCTGATATAAATCTTTCCAATCTCTTGGAAGAATATTCATTCTATATATATCTAATTTTGTCTTAGAAATTAGAGTTTCCAATTCCTTACCCAAACAAGTTGCCTCTTTCTCCGGAAGTACCTTTTTCAATGCATATAAACGAGAAAACAAATTTGTATCATCTGGAAGTAGATTTCGGTTGTCTCTATTATTAAAAAGTTGGCGGAATTTCATATCAAAATCATACAAGGCAAAAAACATTTTGATATTCGCTTTGGTACCAAACTTATTTACCTGCGTTAACAAAAACTTCCCATATCTACTTGCTCGAAAATATCCTGCATATTCCAGGAACTCTCTCATTCGTTTTCTCTGTCGAAAATTTACATAACGTTTCATCTGTTGTACTTGATTCTCTAAATCTATTGGTAATTCGGTATTTTGCACATTTACACCTCCTTTGTTGCAAAAAAAAAGAATGGATATACCATTCTTAATCCCGCCAATGGAATATTTGGATTCAGGCATTACCCACGCCTTCCTACGGTCACTGTAAGTTTAACATGCTCACAATTGTTTTTCAAGTGGTATCTAATAATTTTCATATGAAATTTTCACATTTTGAATTCTTTGACAGAATCGTCTGTAAAAGTGACATTTCATGAGAGTATCTTGAATAATTCGATAATGAACCTCTCTCAGTTGATGCATTAAAAAGTATAGCATAATCGTTCTTGAACTTCAACTCTAATTAAAAAAGAAAATAGTTTCATTCATATATAAAACTAAAGCTGAGGTACATCAAAACCCCAGCCAAACCTTTACTTCCCTCTATATGGTGCATCGGCAGGATAGCCTCCCACAATCTTCTGCAACGCTCTCTGAACTGCATCTCTGGAGTTTTTCCAATCATCATCCTTATAACGATAATCGAACTTCTTCTCCAGCCAATCAACCTCTTCCAACACACGTTCCAGATTTGCTTCCATTTGCGGAAATAATATATCCCTGAGACTCTTCTGTTCCTTGTCATTAAGATACAAAGGCGCAGCATCTAAAATGTCTGCCAAATGATGCAAGCACAGTCCCTTCCCATTTTTTACTAACTGAATGAAATCCTTGTCTCCTTTTTTATATAAGTAGAAAAATGTTGCTATGTATCGTTCGTAATCACGCTTAATATGATTACAAATATAACATGACTTCTCCTTCTCGCGAATCCATCGACTTACATTATTGCTTCCCTTTGCTCCATCCATATCCTTCTTTAGCTTGTCCATCATTCCGAGCTTAGCCAGATTCGAATAATGCTTTATCTCTTTTTTCATCTCTTTAAGAAGCAACTGTAGTCTGGTGTCTACAATGAGTGCATTCGCCAATGTCTCCCCGTACGCGAACATCTTCTGATAATGCTCTCTGCAAAATCCCATCTGGTCAGTCTCTGCACGAACATGGTCCTGCATATAAGAAGCCTGTGGTCCAAGTACAAAATCCATTGCATTCTGCTCTACGTCTCTTTCGATATAACAAAACGGGCATTCATCCCCTGCGCGAAATGCGTCCATTAAAGGAATTGTATATAGCTGTTCTTTCATGTGTATTTCCTCCAAAAACAAAGACTCCGAAATGGCTTTCGAAGTCTTTACTGAAGGCGCCAACCAGATTTGAACTGGTGATAGAGGTGTTGCAGACCTTTGCCTTACCACTTGGCTATGGCGCCAAACTAACTATATTGCAGTTTATTCTACGAATATAGTTATTATAACAAAATTGTCATTTTTGTCAATTCCTCAAAAAATAAAATTCAGCATTGCGAACCAAATTTTTCGTTTCCACTTCTGCCCATTTTACTTGCTCGCAATGACATCTGCAAATTCCGCATCTGCAGCCTTCATCAAATCATCCGGTGTTAAAATGAGTTGCAAGCCAATTCTGCCTCCACTCACAACCACTTTCTCATAGAGCATCGCATCCTCTTGAATGACAGTCTTGAACTTCTTCTTCATACCAATGGCTGTGCATCCACCGCGAATATATCCGGTCACAGTTGTCAAGTCTTTTAGCGGAAGCATCTCAAGTGCCTTCTCCCCAACCACACGCGCGGCCTTCTTAAAATCAATCTCCTCCGCCACTGGAATTACAAACACATAATAATTCTTGCTCTTACCCACGGTAACGAGTGTCTTATACATAATCTCATAAGGCATTCCGAGCTGGTCTGCTATATGAATGCCGTCAATAAATTCATCGCACTCATAGGTACGCATCTCATATTCTATTTTCATCGTTTCCAAAATGCGCATGGCATTTGTCTTATTTTCTTTCTTCGCCATAACCCTACTGCCTCTTTTCTATTCTTGTGGAAAGGCGTACATTTTTTCCGCTGAATGCCACACCATACTTCAATATCAATGAGACATCATGTGTACTCATCTCTTCTGTATATCTCAGTTCCTCTATCTGCGCTAGAGCATTTTGGGCTAATTGCATCAACTTTTCTTCCGTACAATTTTTAACTGATTTCACTTCTATCAGAATGCCCGGCAATTCTTTTCTTCGTGGTATAAGTCCAATATCATATCTGCCTTCTCCGGACTCTCTGTTTGATGTGAGATAGTAATCTTCTGTTAGAAGTGCGCATAACCCTAACATAAAACCATGATAAAAACTTTCATTGGCAACATCATAATAACTTACACTTTGAATCAAAATCTCTTGTAATTGTTCATGTAATGCATCAGCATTATTTTCAATCAACGCTGTATGAATTGTATCTCGGGTTGAGAACGAAATTATTTCTTTCAATCTTGCAAGAATCTCCTCTCTATATATCGTTGCTACCTCTAGATTTGGGATTGCAACTTCATACAGATACTGTCCTTGAGCCATTTGCCTTTTTGTCGTAATCTTTAAATACCCTGCCAATAGCAAAAAACTATATACCGAATCCGGATTTTTCTTAATATTGGGATAAACCACACCCGTATTTGTAGATATACATATCCCTCCCCCTTGCATCAATAATTGGAGATTCTCTCGCATCTCATCCGTAGCATTTTCTAGAATCTCTCCGATAATATCATTATTGCTGGTTGCGGCCCAATACGTATCCGGAATGCAGTTACTATTGAAATAACATACTACAGACCATGGATTAAAGATATGGCTCTTCCCAAAACGATATCCATCATACCATTCGCAAATCTCATCGTATGTATGCGGAACTCCGTAATATTCTGTCAATTGTCGCACTTCATCAGGTGTGAACCCAAAATACTCGCTATACTTTTCGTCTAAAACAGAACGAACTCTGATATTATTAAGACCACTAAAAATACTTTCTTTCGTAACACGGAGAATTCCTGTCATAAAACCATAACTTAAATGTAAATTGTCTTTAAATGCTGCGGAAAACAGATTTCGAATAAACATGATTGCCTCTTCGTAGAATCCCTTCATATACCCCTGCTGAACCGGACAATCATACTCATCAATAATGACTATTGGCGATATTCCATGATGTTTGTCCAACATCCGCGTCAGAAATGCCAACGACTGCGTTAATTCTATCTCTGTACCCTCACCATTTGCCACTTTTGAAAAAAAGCGCTTGTCAAAATCATTACAGTTTTCGCTATCAAACAATTCCGGATGCCTATTGAACTCTGCGGCAAAAACGAATCGCAAATAAGAAAGACACTCCGCCCATGTAGCATACTTGGCATCTTTAAAAGTCAATGAAATCACAGGGTATTTCCCTTGATGTTGCGTATACCTTTCTCCGCACTTCCATATCTTCTTATCCATAAAATAGATGGATGTATCCTCGTCTGCCTTTTCAAAAAACACACGGAGCATATCCATGTTCATAGTCTTTCCGAAACGACGTGGTCTGGTAAATAAGGACACCTGTGTGGCTTCATCTAAAATATCTTTAATCAGCAATGTTTTATCCACGTAGTAATATTTCAAAGAAACCTTACGATAATCCGAACATCCGACAGGAAGCGGAAGTCTTTCTCCGTTATCCGGTCTATATGTCTCGAATCGTAGCTCAATTCCCAAGCTTCTCGCATACTTCTTTAAACTTTCTATCGATGCCATACTCTTCTTGCTCTCAATTCTTGCTATGTTTGCTCTCTGTATTCCTGTAGCATCTGCAACATCTTGTTGTGTCATCTTTAATTGCTTTCGATAAGCAATCAAACGATCTACAATCTCATCATTCATTTGTTTTGCTTCTTGTTCTATTGTTAATTCTAAGTTTGAATCCTTGTATCTATAATCCATATATTCACCACCCAATAAATGTATCGACCTTGATACATTTATTATTGCATATCTAGAACAAGAAGTCAATTCAAAAAAGAACCTGCCGTTCCGGATAAGTGGCAAATTAGGTTTTGATACAACAAAAAAACTCAAGAATGTACGATTCCTGAGTTTCTAAGAGGCGCCAACCAGATTTGAACTGGTGATAGAGGTGTTGCAGACCTTTGCCTTACCACTTGGCTATGGCGCCATATATAATTGTATTGTTTTGCCAAAGGCAAATGACTCCTACGGGAATCGAACCCGTGTTACCGCCGTGAAAGGGCGATGTCTTAACCGCTTGACCAAGGAGCCGTAGTCTTGTGAACCACCGGTTGACCAGTGACCCCAACGAAAATAATAGTAACATATCATGAGCTCTTTGGCAAGAACTTTTTTAATTATTTTTTTAAAGTTCTTACCAAAGATTTATGCGACTAATTACTTTCAACGTCACTTGCAAACTTACAGATAAATGCGTTCGGCAAGTATCTTCCCAGACTATTTTTACTAGATGGTTTGCTAATTGTTTTTCCTCTATAATTCATGATAGAGGAACTTCCACCATCTAAATTCATGGCTTGATATGCTTTATGTCTAAGCATAATTTCTGCAAGATCATTTACAGTCGCCCCTATACTATGTCCCACTTGGCGTCCATCCACTATCAGCATTAGAAATTCCCCACTCATAGTTTGTCCAACTGCACTTCTTGGTTGGAGACCGTAACCAAATGATCCTTGAACATATTTTGAACCATCCACTATCAGTGCCGGACTAAATTGAATTCCCCATTTATAGTCTTTAATTGCTTGAGCATTATAATTCTCTATATATAATTTATTATCTTCTTTAAATCCGAAAAATTTCAAGGATCCCATTGGATTTCCGTATTCTACGCCATCAAGCACCATACTTCCCATGACGGTACCGCCATTTCCCTTGTATTCTTCATCCATAAATCCACTCGCATTGATTGCAACAAGCGCATGATTGTCTTCAGCAAATTTTGTAATTAAATTTCCATATGAGCCAAGTGATTTTGATTTCGCAACCGTAACTTGTTCCGGATTCTTTATGATTGCCAATAATCCTTTATATTGTTCTCCAGTTACCTCTACAATTAATAGATTATTTTCACTATCTAATACCTTTATTTTTTCCCCGAATGTGGTTGTAATATTTACTCTGTCATTCAAATTTTCTATCAGCAAATCTTCATATGATGAAATTCCGTTGTCAGACATATATGTTTCCAACGACTGTTTATCTACTTCCCAGAATTTTTCATAAAACAATTCTTTCTCCGTTTGTGACGTTGTAGTATTAATTTCTATTTTGTCTGATTCCCACTTGCTTTCCAGTTCACCTTGCAGAGCTTGTTCTTCCTGAGCCGTTCTCATAACATCATCTATGATATATCCCGGAATAAATGCAGTTGCCAACCATTGGTGTTTTCCGGTTGTCATGGCTGTTTCTATGTATATATCTCTCCATTTTTTAATAAATGGAATATTGGAAAACACTGCAGTACAATATAGCAGAACCATAGACAGCACTATTGATACAGTCCATATCATGATTTTTTGTTTCTTAGACATCTTTCTTCTCGGGTGTGCCTTATTTCGCCTAGACATTTTTTCTCCTTTGATTTTTCCACTTTTGTTATTTTGAAATTAAAAAAACCCATAAAATCAGTGATTTACGGGTTACTAAACTCCCCCTGTTGGACAGGAACCAACGACAACTCGGTTAACAGCGGAGTGCTCTACCGACTGAGCTAAGGAGGATTATCCTGAAAATATATCTTCTTTAATATATATCTTCAAAACTACACACAAATATACATATCATTTCATCTTTTTGTTCCTATCACCTTACTTGGTTATGCCCTCGACCTATTAGTAACAGTCAGCTACATGCATTACTGCACTTCCACCTCTGTCCTATCTACCTCGTCGTCTTCAAGGGGTCTTACAACTTACGTTGGGATATCTCATCTTG
>JAZQRQ010000046.1:0-19468 GCA_045629665.1 Faecalimonas sp. | reverse complement strand
TTGTTAAATTTATCAACACGACCACGAGCTTGAGCAGCTTTTTGTTGTCCTGTGTAGAATGGATGACATTTTGAACAAATTTCCACGTGGATTGATTCCTTTGTAGATCCTGTTACAAATGTGTTCCCACAGTTACATGTTACTGTTGCCTGATGGTATGTTGGATGGATTCCTTCTCTCATTTTTTTCACCTCTTCATATATTTTTCGCGATTCCAACCGCGATTAGGCTCGTTTTTTCTAAACAGCTTTCATAGCATATCACAATTGCAATGATATTGCAAGTTTTTTCTATAAGAATTTATTCTTTTTCACCATTTCAACAAATTCTGCATTGTTTGATGTACGAGCAAACATATTTAAAATATTATCCACTGCCTCTTCCGGCTTCAATCCATTGAGTGCTTTTCTCAAAATGTAGACAGCCTCCTGCTCGGATTGTGTGAGAAGTAAATCTTCTCTTCTCGTTCCGGACTTCGGAATATCGATGGCCGGGAATACACGTTTCTCCTGCAACTTTCTGTCAAGCACAAGTTCCATGTTACCGGTTCCCTTGAATTCTTCATATACAACATCATCCATCTTACTTCCTGTATCTACAAGTGCAGTTGCAAGAATCGTAAGACTTCCGCCTTCTCTAATGTTACGGGCTGCACCAAAGAAACGCTTTGGCATGTGAAGCGCCGCAGGGTCAAGACCACCGGAAAGTGTACGACCACTTGGCGGAACAATGAGGTTGTAAGCTCTTGCAAGTCTCGTAATACTGTCAAGAAGAATCACAACGTCCTTGTTGTGCTCAACCAGACGTTTTGCACGCTCGATAACCATCTCTGATACACGCTTGTGGTGCTCCGGCAATTCATCAAATGTAGAGTAGATTACTTCTACATTCGTTCCCATAATAGATTCTCTGATATCTGTTACTTCTTCCGGACGCTCATCAATCAAAAGAATCAGGATGTGCATGTCCGGATTATTTCTAAGAAGCGCCTGTGCAACCTGCTTCAGCAAGGTTGTCTTACCTGCTTTCGGAGGCGATACAATCATACCACGCTGTCCTTTTCCAATTGGAGAAAGCAAGTCCACAATACGCATAGCAACACTGCTCTTTCCACTTTCCAAATGAAGTCTCTCATCCGGGAAAATCGGTGTCAGGTCTTCAAAATTCTTTCTCTTCATTGCCTCTTCTGTTGTGTAACCGTTAATCTTTGTCACATACAAAAGAGCGCTGAACTTCTCCTGTTGTGTCTTGATTCTGGTATTACCGGTCAAGATATCTCCGGTCTTAAGCCCAAATCTGCGAATCTGTGACGGTGAGACATAGATATCATTTTCTCCCGGCAGATAATTGTCGCTTCGGATAAAGCCATATCCATTCTCCATTACCTCCAAGATTCCTTCTACCGTTTCGCCGCTGTCTAACTGCTCGATATCCAGTTCTGCCTTCTCGGTTTTCAGTTTATCCTTCTCGTCCTGTTCCAACATTGCTTCTATCAGCTCCGCTTTTTTCAAGGTGCTGATACCTGACATTTCTCTTGCTTTCGCCAAATCACGCAAAGTCGCTAATGGCAAAGACTCATACTTTTCTCTCATAAAATCTATCCTTTCTTTATCCAAATTGTCATCTTTGGGAAAATCGTCTGAATCGACATATCGAAGTCTACTTGAATATTATACAACAACTCATAAAAAAAAGAAAGTATTTTTTTCTGTCAATTGATTTGCATGTCCAAGAATGTTATGATAGTAACTGAGGGAAGTGACGCAAATGAAACAATGGGGCGACAAACGCTACTATTCTTTGGATTATTATATAAAGGAAACTTTTGGCGAAAAATTATATAAGTTATCTCTGGACGGCGGCATGACCTGCCCGAACAGAGATGGCAAAATAGATCGCCGTGGCTGTATTTTTTGCAGCGCGGGCGGCTCCGGTGACTTTGCCGGCGACCGAAGGCTCTCGATTAAGGAGCAGATTTCTCAGGCAAAACAGCTTGTAAGCCGCAAGCACACCGGTTCCTCTTATATTGCCTACTTTCAGGCGTATACGAACACCTACGCACCCTTGAGCTACTTAGAAAAGATATTTACAGAAGCCATCAGCGAGCCGAACATTCGGATACTATCGATTGCCACAAGACCGGACTGCCTGTCATCTGAGATATTAGAATTGCTCTCTAGGCTGAACAAAATCAAGCCGGTTTGGGTAGAACTCGGGCTGCAGACCATTCATAAAAAAAGTGCAGACTTCATTCGTCGCGGATATGACCTTGACGTTTTTGAAAAAGCAGTTTATGATTTAAAAAATATCGGAATTACTGTCATTACACATGTCATCTTGTGCCTGCCTAATGAGAACACGGAAGAAATGCTGGAGACCATTTCCTATTTAAATGGATTACCAATCGATGGCATCAAATTGCAGCTTCTTCACATTCTCAAAGGCACGGATTTGGCAAAAGTATATGAGACAACCCCTTTTTATCTTCCGAATTTGGAAGAATACTTAGAATTACTTGGTAAAATCATTTCACATCTCCGCGAAGATATCGTAATTCACCGTCTAACCGGAGACGGGCCGAAAACTTTATTGATTGAACCGCTTTGGACAGGCAACAAACGAATGGTTTTAAACCGCATACAAAAATATTTGAAAGATGCTGATATATGGCAAGGGAAGGAGATTTCATGTCAGAATCATTTACACTCTACAAATTAATCGTACTATATATGCTTGATAAAGTGGATTTCCCACTGACAAACGGACAGATATCGGAGTTCATCTTGGACAAAGGCTATACCACCTACTTCACCTTACAGCAGGCAATTTCAGAGATGGTGGAAGCAGGATTTCTTCGTGAGGAAACGACTCATAACCGCACGCTCTATCACTTGACACAGGAAGGCGCTGATACGATTCATTTCTTCAAAAATAATATCTCGTCTGCCATCCAACAGGATATCGACATGTTCTTTGCCGAAAAGAGCTATGATTTAAAGAACGAAGTATCAATTAAGGCTGACTATTATCAGACCAAGAATCTGGAGTTTGCCGTCCGCTGTCAGATATTAGAGAACGGTTCTCCGCTAATTGATATGACTTTGACCGTTCCGACAGAAGAAGAGGCAACCTCTGTTGCAAACAACTGGAACAAAAAGAATCAGGAAGTCTATGCACAAATCATTGCAAATCTATTGTAATGACGCTTTACAGCAAATGTTGCAACACACCGAAAACGGGTATCACTCCACAAAAGTGATACCCGTTGTTTTATATCTCTCTATTTTTCAATCTTTCTAATCTTTCCTTAATGCCCTTCTCATATCCTATATCCGTCGTCTCATAGAACTTCGCATCCTTTATCTCATCCGGCAGATACTGCTGCTTCACGTAATGCTCCGGATAGTCGTGTGCATATTTATACCCAACTCCATGTCCAAGCTTCGCGGAACCCTTATAATGTGCATCCTGCAAATGTGCCGGAACCGTTGTCTTTTGACATCTCACACTCTCCATCGCCGCACCAATCGCAAGATAGGAAGCATTACTCTTCGGTGCACTCGCAATATAGGTTGCCGCCTGTGCCAGAATAATCTGCGCCTCCGGCATACCGATTCGCTCTACTGCCTGACTTGCTGCTACTGCCACAGTCAAAGCATTCGGATCTGCATTTCCGACATCCTCTGATGCGCAGATCATCATTCTACGTGCGATAAACTTAATGTCCTCCCCCGCATACAACATTTTTGCAAGATAATATACTGCCGCATCCGGGTCCGAACCTCGCATACTTTTAATAAATGCAGAGATGGTATCATAATGATTATCTCCGGTTTTATCATAGCGCACCACTCGCTTCTGAATACACTCCTGCGCCACATCGATTGTAATGTGAATTTTGCCATCCTCACTGCGTTCTGTAGTCAGTATGCCAAGTTCAATCGCATTGAGCGCATTTCTGGCATCCCCTCCGGAAATGTCTGCAAGGAACTCCAATGCCTCTTCCGTAATCTCCGCGTGATAACTGCCCATTCCTTTTTCATTGTCATACACAGCGCGTCTTAAAAGCGCCTTAATATCTTCCTTATCTAAAGACTTTAATTCAAACACACTGGAGCGGGAAATAAGAGCCCTATTTACTTCAAAATACGGATTCTCCGTAGTCGCACCAATTAAAATGAGTGTCCCATCTTCCACAAACGGCAACAAATAATCCTGCTGTCCTTTGTTAAAACGATGAATCTCATCCACGAAAAGAATGGTCTTCTTTCCGTACATTCCCATGTTATTCTTTGCCTGCTGCACAACCTCTTCCATGTCTTTCTTGCCAGCAATCGTTGCATTAATCTGCTTAAACTCCGCGCTTGTCGTGTTCGCAATCACTTTCGCAAGCGTCGTCTTACCCGTTCCCGGAGGCCCATAGAAAATCAGGGACCCCAGCTTGTCCGCCTTAATTGCACGGTAAAGTAGCTTATCCTTTCCAATGATATGCTGCTGTCCTACTACTTCCTCCAAGCATGTCGGACGCAGTCTCGATGCAAGCGGTGACTCTTTATCACTATTCTGTTCTCGCATATAATCAAATAAATCCATCTTCTGTACTCCTATTCCACTCCCGCAATCTCGCGGATAACCTGTCCCGCAATCAAAAGTCCTGCCACCGGCGGCACAAATGAAATGCTTCCCGGAAGTGCACGTCTCTTACCCTTGTCTTCACCAGTTTCCTTGTCTGCAATATCCACCGGTTTTTCTTTCGAATATAACACCTTCAAATGGTGAATGCCTCTATTTTTCAGTTCTTTGCGCATTACCTTGCAAAGCGGACATACTGAAGTCTTCGCAATATCCGTAATCTCAAACATTTCCGGATGAAGCTTATTTCCGGTTCCCATGCAACTGATGATTGGTATCTCATGCTCCTTTGCATACTCCACTAACGCCAATTTTGCAGTCACAGTATCGATTGCATCCACAATATAATCTACTTTTCTATCGAATAATTCTGCGAGGTTTTCCGGCAGAACAAAAGTCTCATGTGTATACACTCGCGCCTCTGCGTTAATGTCCTCAATCCGAGTTTTCATGAGCTTCGTCTTATACTCGCCCACAGTGCTTAAATACGCAATCGATTGGCGGTTGATATTTGTCACACTCACTTTATCGTTATCCACCAAAATCAGTGTCCCGACACCACTTCTCGCCAATGCCTCAATGCAGTGTGAACCAACACCGCCAACACCAAGCACCATAACAGTTGCATTTCGCAGTCTCTCTAATCCTACTTTTTCTATTAAAAGTTCCGTTCTGGAAAATTCGTGTACCATGTAAACTCCTCTTTCTTAGAATCTCATACATTGAAATAATAACATTTTCCACGTCATTCGTCACTACTTTTTTATTGCATATCTATTTTAATAATGTTAGAATAATCAAGTATGTGAAAAGGAGGAAGATTATGTCAGAACAAGTCAGACAAGAAAACAAAATGGGCATAATGCCTATTCCAAAATTATTGATTACCATGTCCTTGCCAATGATTGCATCTATGTTGGTACAGGCCTTATATAATATCGTGGACAGTATGTTTGTTGCACAGTTAAACGAGAATGCACTCACCGCCGTATCTTTGGCGTTTCCAATACAGAACCTTATGATTGCGGTTGCCGCAGGTACCGGTGTCGGTATCAATGCACTACTCTCCAAAAGCCTTGGCGAAAAGCAATTCGATACCGCCAATACCATTGCTCGTAATGGTATCCTGCTCGGAGTGTTAAGCAGCCTTGTGTTCGCAATTGCAGGCATCTTCGGTTCCCGTCTCTTTTTTGAGATTCAGACAGAAGACGCACAGATTATCGAATACGGAACCCAATACATGTCTGTTATTACGATAGCATCCATCGGTATATTTTTACAGATAACTTTCGAAAGACTGATGCAGTCAACCGGAAAAACCATCTTCAACATGATAACTCAAGGGTTAGGTGCCATCATTAACATCATCCTGGACCCTATCCTCATCTTCGGTTGGTTCGGACTTCCTGCAATGGGCGTGACCGGTGCTGCTGTTGCCACAGTCATCGGACAGATTATCGCAGCAATGCTCGGTATCTTCTTTAACTGGAAATATAACAAAGAAATCAACGTGAGTTTCAAAGGCTTCCGTCCATGTGGAAAAACCATTGGAAACATTTACAAAATCGGTGTTCCATCGATTATCATGCAGTCAATTGGTTCGCTGACAACCTTCGGTATGAATAACATCCTACTGATGTTTTCATCGACAGCAGCAACCGTATTCGGCGTGTACTTTAAGTTGCAGAGTTTCATCTTTATGCCGGTATTCGGACTTACAAATGGAATGATCCCGATTGTCGCTTACAACTACGGTGCCCGCAATAAGAAACGTATCTATCAGACATTCAAACTCAGCGTTGTGATGGCGGTCAGCATCATGGCTGTCGGCGTAGTGATATTCCAGACTATTCCAAGAACTCTGCTTGGACTCTTTGAAGCATCCGATAACATGCTTGCAATTGGTGTTCCGGCACTGCGCATTATCAGCCTAAGCTTCGTATTTGCAGGCTTCTGCATCGTTTGCAGTTCCGTATTCCAGGCACTTGGAAATGGTGTATACAGCATGCTGATGTCCTTTGCAAGACAGATTATCGTAATTCTGCCGGTTGCATTTATCTTTGCAAAGCTTATTGGACTCGATGCCGTTTGGTTCTCATATCCGATTGCTGAGGTTGTGTCGGTTGTGATCTGTATCGTATTGTTAAAACGAATTATGGATAAAAAGGTGCGACCTTTAGAAAACTAAATGTTGTGGTAGTACACAGATGAAACAAGGGAACTCTCCTTAATCGGAAAGTTCCCTTTTGATTTAATACAATTCTATATATATCTCTTCCATAATCTCTTCATCAAACTTCACATAGCTTTGATTTAAAAGTCTCTGCTGACCTGCAATGACACTCTCAGCAAACACCTTTGCCTCATTTTCTTTCATGCCATATTCACGAAGCGGTTTCTTCTCGATAATCTTGCCGAGAATCTCCTCAAGTTCCAAATAAACCCTCGTCTTATCACATCCTAAGACACCTGCCAGATATTCATTGAGTTCGCAGATATCTCCCTTCGGATTCAAAGCTTCGTACTTTTTAAATACAGCCACCAAGAACTGATAATTTGCCTCTCCGTGTGCCACATGATACGTTCCGCTCAGCGGATAAGACATAGCATGTACGGCTCCGGTTCCCGCATTTGCAAATGCAATTCCCGCCATATTGCTGGCAATCAGGAATTCTTCCAAAAGAGACTTTCTAACTTCATCTCCACCTGCAATCACTTTTTTAAATCCACTCAGAATCATTCTCATAGCTTCTTTGCTAAAGAGTCTTGTATATCCGTTTGCCCTCGGCGACACATAAGATTCGATTGCATGAATAAACGCATCGATCGCACTTGTTGCAAAGAAATGATATGGTAACTTTTCCAAAAGTTCCGGAATCAAAACCGCATAGTCTGCATAAATCGTATCATCTGCAAGACCAAGCTTCGTTCCGAGTTCTGTAAGTTCTACAATGGAAACATTGGACACCTCAGAACCCGCTCCGCAAGTTGTAGGAACTGCTATCAGCTCACGCTTACGGATTAGTTCTGCCTTTCTCTGATATATATCGATAGCCTCTGCTTCCGTATCAAGCACTAGAATCTTAGCCATATCGATAACCGCACCGCCACCGATTGCGATCACGCGGTTGCAGTCTAACTCACGAAAATCAGCCAGCAATGCATTCAACATAATATCGGTCGGTTCACTCTTGCCGTAATCCGTTTTAAAACGCACGACTGCTCCATCACAAAGTCCCGTAAAATAGCTCTCATAAATAGACTTGCTGACTAAGATAAAATCTCCTTTTCCTATCGAAAACGCTTCGACAAATTCTCTTGAGGTCTTAAATTGTTGTACTTGTGGTTTTTCTTGAAATAACTTCATGCTATTACTTCCTTTTCTTCACACTATACCCAAATGTCCCTATCTGTTTTCCAAGACTCCGATACTCCCCGTGTGAGTACGCCATAAGCCCTGTCTCATTCAGACAGAACTTTCCTGTCTCATTTATATATTCATCACTGACTTGTACAGACACAACCTCAGCCATAAACATCGCGTGGCTTCCCAGTTCCTTTACTTCTGTCACCTTGCACTCAATATTGACCGGACATTCTTCGATAATCGGTGCATACATAAGCTCATTCGCTTTTCCACGTGTCAGTCCGGTTTCTTTCCACTTATCCACATCTCGCCCTGAACGAACCCCGCAATAATCGGTTGCTCCGGCAAGTGCTTCTGTTGTCAGATTCACGACAAATTCACCGGATTCTTTTATCATATTATAAGAATACCGCTCCGGTCTGACGGAAATGTAAAGCATTGCCGGATTCGTACAGATAGTCCCGGTCCATGCAATTGTAATGATATTCGTGTTACCTTCCTTATCCCCGCAACTGACCATTACCGCCGGAAGCGGATAGACCATATTGCCCGGTTTCCAAGTTTGTTTTGCCATAAGTTCTCTCCTACTGTTGTAAATGTATTACAAAGATTGGAATGAGTTGTTTCTTACGCGACACAACGCCTTCCAAGTGAATATCCTTTGTATCAGCCGGCAAATCGAATGCTTCGATTACCTGTTCTTTTGCACGTTTGCCATAACATAATAATTCCGTAGATTCTTCCACAATATTCGTAAGCATGAAATATACCATATCCAGTCTGTGTGTATTTGCCGCCTTCTCCAGATACGGAAGCAATCGTTCTTTGATTTCACTGAGTTCCTCTGCATTCATAGAATTAATCTGTCCTACACCGAACTTCACATCTCCCACTGTAAAATGCTTGAAATCCTGGAAGCAGATTTCCTCCGCACTCTTGCCTCTTAAGTTGCTGCCTGCCTGGAACATATGGTCAGCCAATTCTTCCATGTCAATTCCTGCAATCCTTGCCAATTCCTCTCCCGCTGCACGGTCAAGCCATGTGCATGTCGGTGAACGGAATAAAAGAGTATCCGAGATAATCGCAGAACACAACAGCGAAGCCATTGTCTTGTCCGGAACAATTCCGTTTTCCTTATACATATCATAAACGATGGTCGCAGTACATCCAACCGGTTGGTTTCTAAAATACACCGGTCCTACCGTCTCCAGACTTCCCAGCCTGTGATGGTCGATAATCTCCAGAATCTCTGCCTCATCAATTCCATCCACTGCCTGTGTTTTTTCGTTATGGTCCACTAAGATAACACGTCTCTTATCAGCATCCATCAAACGACGGCTGGAAATAAATCCATAAAATTTCCCATCCTTATCTACCACAGGAAAATCTCGCGTACGTTTCTTGGTCATAATATCTTTGATATTTTCCACATAATCCGTAGTGTTAAAAATGGTAAGCCCATCTTTATCCATAAAGTATTTTACCGGAATACTTTGGTTAATCAGTCTTGATACCGTAAACGTATCGTGAGGCGTGGTGATTACAACGATATCACGCTCAGACGCCAACTTTTTAATGGTTTTTGATACTTGTGCACCCTGACATATCACAAGACAACTCGCATCCATCTCAACTGCACAGAGTTGAGACTCATATCGATTCCCTAATATAACCAAATCATCTTTTTCTATGTATGTCTCCATCAAATCCGGACTGGATGCAGCCACCGCAACCTTACCCTTAATAAAATAAGCATGTGGATTGCCTGTTACCACTTCTCCGTCAAGCACGTCCACGATATTTTGATACTGTGTTCTTGCTTTCGCCAGAATCTCGTTGTCATACACATCCATATAGGACATCGCAATGTTCTGCGTACTGATAACACCTTCCAGTTTTTCCTCTCTCGTCACTGCAACGGTATATACATTACGCTCCTTCATTAATGCCCATGCCTCTTTGATGGACATGTTACTGCTAATACCTTTCATACGATTAACATCCACGTCCTGCACGCGGAGATGAACATTGCCCAGAAGTTTTGGAGCTTCTACTCCAAATCGTTCTAACACGTACTGGGTCTCTTCATTCAGCATGCCTGCTCGCATCGGAACAAAACGATACTTGTCCCCCGCAATCTGTCTTTTTAAATCTGCATAAGCAATTGCAGAACAGATAGAATCGGTATCCGGATTCTTATGTCCTACCACATATACCTTCTTGGTCTTTATATTTTCCATATAGACACCTCTTTTCTCAATCTTAGGTTACCATTTTTCTTAAGTTTTTACAAATATTTTCACATATTTATATGTGCAAATTTAAAAAATATGTTATACTATGTGCATCTTATGAAAAAATGCGAGGTATATCATAATGAGCGAAGAATTATTACAGACAGAAACTATGGCAGACCTTGAGGAGCATTTTGACGATGCAAACCCATGGAACATCATTGCCGACTATCTGGAAAAGAAAACCGTACTTCCGGTTAAAATAGAAGGAATCGTAAACGGCGGTGTTATCGCCATTGTAGAGGGAATCCGCGGATTCATCCCTGCTTCACAATTATCATTATCTTACGTGGAGAATTTGGAAGAATACTTACTGAAGGATATCGAGGTACAGGTAATCGAAGCAGACCAGGCTGAGAACCGCCTCATCTTATCTGCACGCAACCTCTTAAAAGAACAGGCTAGAAAAGAAAAAGAAGCACTTGTTAACAGCGTTGCAATCGGTTCTGTTATGACAGGAGCAGTCGAGACACTTCAAAACTATGGCGCATTTGTTCGCCTGGAAAACGGACTTTCAGGTCTTGTACATGTTTCTCAGATTTCTGACAAACGCATTAAAACACCTGCTGACGTATTAGAAGTTGGTCAGGAAGTAAACGTGAAAGTAATCGGAATCAAAGAAGGAAAAATCAGTCTTAGCATCAAAGCTCTTATTGAAAAAGAAAAGAAAGAGGAAGAAGAAGCTGTAAAGGTTGAGATTCCAAAGGCTGAAAATATCGGCACAAGTCTCGGCGACTTGTTTAAAAACATTCAATTATAATGACAAAACTACAAAAGTTCCAGAATCACATGTGATTGTGGAACTTTTTTTGGCACTCTATTCATCAAATGCAACCAACAAATAAAATCCTCTTTCGTTTTCACGAATCTCTTTAATAATTCCCGTAGAAGATTTAATTCTCTGATTACTTCTATATATACCGGACATTGCCACAGACGGCTCTACCAGATAACTGTAAAGGCTTCCATTGACACGTTCTGTCACATTCACTGTCTGACCCTCTACAACCAATCCTTTTCGCTCCATTTTAAACAATTCTTCTCGCATCACATTTCACTTCTTTCTTCTAATGTAATAATAAGATTATACACCCGAATCTCTCAAAATGAAAGATTTTCATACAAAACACTTGTCATAATTTTTTGTAGTGCTATAATAGACAAGGTTATTGATTTTGAACAACAGGGGGATTATTATGAAAGACTCGAAACCAAAATTCCGCTTACATATCGGAATGCGCAATATAAAGACTGCCCTTTCCGCAACACTTTGTGCACTGATTTATTTTCTGTTCTTGCCAAACCGCAATCCAACCTTTGCATGTATCGGTGCAATCTTTGGAATGGGAAGCGACACAGAAGATTCTAAATTAAATGGTGGTAATCGTCTGTTTGGAACTATCATCGGCGGTATACTCGGTATGTTACTTTACCGCATTTACATTATCTTTTATCCGGATGGACTTTTTCATTATCCGCTATTGATATTCCTTTTTATCGGAACGATTCTCTTAGTTATGACGAGTCTGTTTTTCCGCTGGCCGGGTGCAATTCAACCGGGCGGTGTAGTATTATGTATCATCTTCTTTAACATTTCAGTTGATACTTATGTACAATATTCACTGGACCGTATCTTCGATACCGCATTCGGTGTAATGTTATCACTTGTAATCAATATGTTCTTCCCAAGGGAAACGATTGTGAGTGCACTGAATAAAATCGGTGTTCGCAAGGATGTTGTGGATGACAGCGAAGTGATAGAGGAATTAAACGAAATCGAAGAATAATAAAAAGGACAACTTTGAGTTGTCCTTTTTCTTTATACAAACGGTATCTCTACCTCCGGAGTCATGACTCCCGGCAATTCATCTGAAGTTGCTATTCCCTTTTGAAGGGCTTCCGCTTTCACTGCAGAATAGAATTCTGCATACGTTGCATACATGTAAGGGTTGACATATAAGATATTTAGAATGCCACCCGTAAATGCACCGAGAAGATTCCATCCTAAGAACGACAAGCCAAGCACGAATGCTTCCCACTTATGTCCTCTCATCATCTTACGGCTAATCACAAATACGCGTTTCTTATCCAAGCTACTGTTCTCTGCAATAATGTATGGAACCATCATATAGGAATAGGTCTTAATAATTCCCGGTATCCAGAATAATAATGACCAAAGGAATATATACAAACCTTTCAGGAACATAACGGAAACTGTACTCGTGTATCTTCCTCCCTGAAATCCGTAAAACACCTGTCCTACATTTGTCTTGTGCTCTCTGTTCTCGATGAAGTAACGGTTGCAACCAACCTGTGCTACATTACTCACGAAAATCAGCATGAAAATTCCTACAACCAAGCCTATTATAATTCCCAAACCTACCGCAAGAATGACTCCCGGTGGTATCTGTGCAATCAACTCCTGCACAGACATTTGCCCATTGAGGATATCTTCTACCTCTTGTGTACTTGTATTACTACTGCTGACGCCAAGTCCGCCGCCCATCAAAAACATCGCAATCGCACTGACAGCAACGCATAGCCAATAGTTTCTTTTAAATGCAACTTTCGCATTTTCTTTTAATAATTGTCTTGTCCACATAATCATCGTACCTTCCTGCCCAACAATGGGCCATTTGTTCAATCTCAACTTACTCCTTGCCGTCAAAGCAATATGTACATACCTTACATGGTTCAATTCCTATAGACTCAAGCAAGTCATCCAAGCGGAAATATCGGAGCGTCGTGAAATTCTGTTGTTTTCGAATCTCCTCAACCATCGCATTGTAGCGTTCGCTGTTCGGGTCTGTATATTCGTGCAGAATATTCTCTGCATTCTCGCCTTCTAACTTTTGAATCATCTGGCGTGTAATCAGATCCAACTCGGATTTGGAACGTGAGAAATTCAAATATTTACAACCATATACAAGTGGCGGACAAGCAGGTCTTACGTGTACCTCCTTCGCTCCACTGTTATACAAGAATTCGGTTGTCTCACGAAGCTGTGTTCCACGTACAATAGAATCATCAATGAGTAACAACTTTTTATTCTCAATCAAACTTGGCACCGGAATCAATTTTCTCTTCGCAACCAAGTTTCTCTGTGCCTGATCTGTTGGCATAAAAGAACGTGCCCATGTCGGTGTATATTTGATAAAAGGTCTTGCATATTGGATACCTGACTCATTGGCATATCCGATTGCATGTGCAATTCCCGAATCCGGAACACCGGCAATCAGATTCGGCTCAACGTTTCCCTCATCACGTTTTGCCATAATGCTGCCACATTTGTAGCGCATTTCTTCCACATTCACACCCTCATAAGAAGAGGTCGGATAACCATAATATACCCACAGGAAGGAACATACTTTCATATCCTTCTTCGGCTCTGAAACGGTCTCCACGCCCTCAGGTGTCATAAATACAATCTCACTTGCACCTAATTCTTTATAGTTCTCATATCCAAGACTATAAAATGCAAAGTTTTCAAAAGATGCACAGTAACCATCTTTACCTTTTCCGATAATAACCGGTGTTCTTCCGTAACGGTCACGTGCCGCATAAATACCGTCCTTTGTCAAAAGAAGCATTGACATGGAACCTTCAATAATGCCCTGCACATATCGAATACCCTCTACGATAGAATTCTTTTTACATATCAAAGATGCCACCAATTCTGTTGCATTAATCTGACCTGTTGTCATCTCCTGGAAATGTGCATGTCCGCTTGAATAAACAACCTTGAGTAAGGAATTGAGATTGTTAATCTTACCGACAGTCACAATCGCAAAGCTTCCCAAATGCGATTGAATAATAAGTGGTTGTGGCTCATAATCGGAAATACATCCAATTCCGAGATTCCCCTTCATCTCTGCTGCATCCCGTTCGAATTTTGTACGGAACGGAGAGTTCTCAATATTATGAATAGCACGGTCAAATCCATCTTTGCCGTACACTGCCATTCCTCCACGCCTTGTTCCCAAATGTGAATGATAATCCACACCGTAAAATAAGTCTAAAACACAATCTTTTCTTGAAGCAACACCAAAAAATCCGCCCATGTATTTTCTCCTTGTCTATTAAAACGAACAAAAGTCCGCCTATTATCAGATTCAGTGTAGCACAAATCCTTGACCTGTGCAATGAGTAATAACACTTGTATCATAAGAAAAAATCGAATATAATAGGTATATATTGGAATTTATCTAGGGAAGTTGGTGAAAACGTGAAACTTATACAGAATGACAATTATAAAGTAGCATTGGAGATTACCGGATGTAATGGAATAGATTTTCCTTTCTACTCATCAAAAATATTGGAATGTAATAACTTAGAATTATTACATGCGATTCTGACTTGCGGTATGCCTTCTCAGTTCTTGTCTCCATGGCATCACGAAAAGCGTACACAAGAGTTTATTTCAAAGATTTCGATGTTTGAGACGAATCTTTCTGTATATGACGATGGTTATCTCATCAAATCTCCGGAAACAGAATTCTTGGATGCCAGTGAAAAAAGTGTAAACGCCTACTATCTTGGTCTCATTTTCACCAAACTATTCAGCATGAAAGAATTCTATGTTGATTACTTCCTGCACACCACGATATTTGAACAAGTCTATGGCACAGACTCCTTTACTTGTAACGGACGCAAAAAACCATCCTTTGTCGGATATACCAAGTCCTCCGACGCATGGAGTATTTGGGAATCAACCGGAAAGCGCGACCATGCGCCAAAAGCTTTGGATGATGCTTTTAACCAGGTACTTGCCATCCGCTCTGTTAATGGGCAAGCGCCAGACTATGCAATGGCATGCATGACATACTTTGATACAAAACACGGAGAATTGCAGGGCATTTTAAGAAATGCTTCTGCCGGAAAGAAAGCAAATATAAGTTTTGACAAAGAGCAATTCCTGACACTGTACTATCGACATATATGTGAGATTTTTGATGAATCCCTGCGCCGCAAACCATTTGACAGTGTAATTGATTACATAGACGGCTACCTGGAAATTGAATTGGAATTGTTCGGTCTGAATATTGACGGGACAGATAAGGATGAATACCTCCGCAGGCGCCGCATCAAACTCGGTGTGCCAAAAGACATTTTGGGATTCTTCCAGTATAATAAAGGACACTTTGCAGACAACAATACCATTACGTCTATTGTTGACTCGATGAGTTTGAACGCAATGGACTTTAATGATAAAAGTTTCTTTATGGGAAGAGATGGAATATATTTCCGCATAATTTAAATTTACTTTTTATGGTACACATGCTATAATCTTGCAGTACTGAAAATTGCTGCAGGAGGTGTTATAGATGGCAACAAAGACAAGTATTTTTGTAGAATACCAAGGTAAACAAGCAGGAGACAAAGCAATCATTGCTGCTGTTAAAAAAGCTTGGACAGAGTCCGGACATAAAGTCGGCGATATGAAAACCGTGGAATTGTACATAAAACCGGAAGAAGATTCTGTTTACTATGTAATCAACGAAACAGAAACAGGAAAAGTAGAATTTTAAATTCGAGAGAACATAAGATAAAAAGGACGTGTCAAGGCACGTCCTTAAATTATATTTGTTACAATTTATGATATATTACCTTTCTGTTTTCAAACGTACATACATACCCAAACACTTCTTTTGCAATCTCAAGTGCCTGAGGGATATACTGACCTACTCTCGTATCATCGTGTGCATCGGATCCTACGGTAATGATTTCACCACCCAGAGTTTTAAATCTCTTGATAAAATCTATGGACGGAAGGAAATCTCCCACTCTGTCAACACCGCTTGTGTTTATCTCCATACCAATTCCATTTTGCACAATCGTCTTCATGATTTCATCACATATATCACGATAATCGTTGTAGTACAGCGGTTTACAGGTAGGGCTGTGTAACGATTTACACACATAGTTCAAATGCCCCAGCACATCAAAATTGCGCTGCGTTCTTACACATTCCAGAGTCTGTAAAAGGTATTTTTCAAATGCGGTTTCCATACCGTTATGTGTCCAAAACTCCTTAAAATAAGGATCATATCCACCCGCATAATGCACCGAACCAAGCACAAAATCAAAGTCATAAGAAGCAAGCAGTTTATCAAGTTCCTTTTGATTCCACTGGGTAAGGCCAAATTCAACTCCTCGGCGAATTTTAACTTTATCAGATTCTAGCGAATCATAATTATCACGATATTCTTGAATTGTAAAAACATCGCGTTTATCAACAAAAACATCATTGAAATCATAGTGGTCGGTAAAACATATCTCCTTAAGACCCTGTCTTTCTGCAGCCGCCACAATCTGACATGGCTCGCACGTTGAATCAAACGACAGCTTACTATGTAAATGATAATCAAACATACGCATTCTCCTAATGTTCATTTACACCCATTATAACATGAAACTCTTCTATTTCAACTCAAAAATCCCCCACGAAAGTCCGAGGAAACAGACCACAATTTAGACACTGCCTTATTATACCCGTAAACATTCTCTATGTTCGTTGGTTTGCAACCGGTAAAGAACTCTACCGGCTCATCTGATTTGCGACAACTTATTCCGATGCCCACAAAAAGAACAGTGACGATACTCCATATAACAAATCCAATAATCATTCGTCATTCACCACCCTTATACAGATAACAGTTTTTATCGTGTGAATATATTACACCTATTGCTTGTAAATAGGAATATATAATAACAGACCCAACAAAAGTCATTCCTCGATTCTGTAAATCTTTTGAGATTGCATCTGATAATTCATTCGTTGTTCTATCGGTTTCATAAATCGTAATATCATGCGTAAAAGTTCTTAAATAATTATAAAAGGAACCATACTCACAGACGATTGACTTGAAAATTTTGCTGTTATTAATACTTGCATTGATTTTCCGCTTATTTCTTATGATATCTTTGTTGCTTGACAATTCGTTTATCTTGTTCTCATCATACGAAATCACTTTGTTTAAATCAAAATTATCATACGCTTTCCTGAAACTTTCTCTCTTGTTGAGAACACATTCCCAAGACAACCCTGCCTGAAAAGATTCTAATATCAACATTTCGTATAGATATTTATCGTCAAAATTTGGTGCGCACCATTCATTGTCATGATATTCAACATATAGGGGATTTTTTAAGTTACACCATTTACATCTGATTTTTTCGTCCATATTACATTTGCCTCATTAAATTGGAATTGGTCTTTCTAAAACAACGCATTGATAATCATATCAGCGCACTCAATAGAACTATGCAAACTTGTATCTACTCTCAATCGATACTCTATATTCTTTGCCATCAATTCGTGTTGCTCATCTGATTGAGTTTCATATCTATCGCCCCGCATAATATTCCTTTTCTTACAAATATCCAAAGGACAGTATATTTCAACGACATCCAACGGATTTCCCTTAAGTATTTCTAATAACTGCTGATAATGAGGTTTTATCTCATCTCTTTCGACCAGTATTCCATCAATAAGCACATTCTTCCCCATATCGGAATAAAGCTTTGCAGTGTGGTACATCATAATGATTATTTCGCTGAGGTGTTTCCAATAGTTTTCCCGCAAATACTTTTCGCCAACCATCTCTTGAAATAAGTCATTCGCAACGACATAGAAAAACACATCTTCACGCGCTTGAATTGCTTCTACGATTGATGTTTTTCCAGAGCTTGTTACGCCATTCAGAAAAATAATCCTTCCCTTTTCCATATTAACACCTCACAGTCAAATTCCAATTTATTTATCTCTATTATACCACATGTTTTGGTCAAGTCACGAGTTTCTCGCCTCACAACGTGACAAATTGCTTATATTAATTTACCTGTCGTTAACAACTTGCTCCACTAATCGTTTAACCACCTTAATATCTAGTGGGCTATTCTGCGATTCGAAGGTCACCATAACATCTCTCCCCGGCAACAAATCATTAGCAATATAAGCATTCATTTTTAGCACAAATTCATTCGCATAATATGGATCGTCCATACGCCCTGCATGCTCCCAATAAGTCACACTTCCAGTATGTTTGTTGAGAATTGTAAAATCTGGATAGATTGTTTTTGTACGCCCTTTTTCCACGATCTCTAATGGCCTTTCGTATTTATATAAAATATCCTTTTGTTTTTGGTATAATATGTTCGCTATAATCACTTCCGATTTTGATCGAACCACATCACCTTGTTCTGTTTCATATCTCAAGTGTTCCGGATACATCATATTCTTCTCATAAGATTCCGCCTGCCATTTCCTCACTTTTTCTTTTACACTTATTTGTAACGGAGTAACAAGATTTTTCCGCTCGACGCTCAAGTCATCATATACTTTTTCCATCTCTTGCGACGGGCACTTTTCAAGAAAGCGCTTCAGTTCTCTCAAGTTCTTTTCTAATATTAACTTCACTGCTCCATAATAATGCTTCTGCGCAAGTTTTTTTGCCAATGAAAGTTCACCTTTTTTAATGTATCTACGTACCCACTTATTATCTTCCATAAATTGATGATAATAATAAGTCTTTCCCTTCTTGTTCTGCCACTTCAAACAACCTTCTGGCACATTATTTAAAAATATATCTATCTTTTTTATGGCATTTTCTAATCGTGGCACTTCTTCTTTTGCTAGTTCTATAAAATTGTGCATTACATTCCTCCTTGTCTTTCTACCCATGAGAGAAAAATATTGGCGAGGAGTTAGAAAAATTTAGCTTAACACACTATAGTTTCTTACCACAGAACAAAAAAGCACGCTTGTGGGTAGAACTTTTCAGCACTTCCACAAGATATATCTAACCATCACCCACATAAACACTTTCTATGGTTAGACGTTTGTTTGAATTGTTTGGGTTTCGTCTTACCATAAAGCCACAAAGCACCCCCATGGGCAGATATTTAGTTAAATTTGTTGGATTTTTCTTACCACGAAAGCCATAAGATAGCCATACGGGTAGAAACAGACATCAAAATGCCTATAGATTTGTAAAAACATCTCCCCCGCCAAAAGCGAGGGAGATGAAGAATTTGTCAAAAGACAATCGTTATTACCCTTTTTTTCTCCATTTGGGACAAAGTTTTTTATCCTGAGGATGCTCCGCTCTCTTGCCTATAGGACCTTCGGTCAATAGCCACTCCGCTCCGCATTTTCCGTCCCTCTTCTTTCTCT
>JAZQRQ010000045.1:0-1969 GCA_045629665.1 Faecalimonas sp. | reverse complement strand
ATTAGCCATGTAAGTTTTCATTGGTTTTCCTCCTAAATCATCATTCATTGTCATCATTTTATATAGGAATCAGTCCACTCCGGGGCATTGGCGTAAACTGCTTCTTCTATTCTCATGCCGTTATATTATATTACGCCGGCATTTGAATGTCAAGAAATATTTTACATTTCTCGAAAATATATTTTTGCCATATCCACGTCCTTTTGTACCTGTTTTTGCACCTCTTTTAAAGACGCAAACTTCTGTATCGGACGCAGGAACTTATGCACCTCTAAAACGGCCTGTTCCCCATATATTTCTCTGTCAAAATCTATAATGTAGGTTTCCACTGTAATATAGGATTCGTCATCTACCGTAGGCCTTCTTCCGATATTTGTCACTGACACATACACGCTGTCGCCGATGCGAATGCGCGTTGCATACACACCATTCTCAGGCATGGTTCCTTCGGTGATACGAAGGTTCGCAGTGGGCATCCCCACTGTTCTCCCGAGTGCTTTTCCGCGAACCACTGTTCCGTTTAATATCATTGGTTCTTTCATCATATTATTTCACAACAATCTTACGAAAGTTTTTCTTTCCTCTACGAAGAACAAGACCTTCCTCCGGAATTGCTTCTTTTGCAAATGTTGCTTTAATATCTGCGATCTTTTCACCATCGACTGCCACACCGCCTTGCTCTACTGCACGTCTTGCCTCTGATTTAGAAGGTACAAGTCCGCTCTTGTGGAGCATGGTTAAGATGTCAATCTGACCGTCCACAAAATCTTCTGCTACAAGTTCACAAGTTGGCATATTTGCTGCTGCGCCGCTCGAAAACAATGCTCTTGCACTTTCCTGAGCTTTCACAGCTTCTTCTTCGCCATGTACTAATTTTGTCAATTCAAATGCAAGAATTTCTTTTGCCTGATTGAGTTGGCTTCCTTCCCAAGCATCCATCTTGTCGATTTCTTCTAATGGAAGGAATGTGAGCATACGGATACATTTGAGAACGTCTGCATCTCCGACATTTCTCCAGTATTGGTAAAACTCAAATGGCGATGTCTTATTTGGATCAAGCCATACAGCGCCTGATTGTGTTTTACCCATCTTCTTGCCTTCTGAATTGAGAAGCAAGGTAATTGTCATCGCGCTTGCGTCTTTGCCTAATTTACGGCGAATAAGTTCTGTACCGCCAAGCATGTTACTCCACTGGTCATCTCCACCAAACTGTAAGTTACAACCGTATTTTTGGAACAATGCATAGAAGTCATAGCTCTGCATAATCATGTAGTTAAACTCCAAGAAACTAAGTCCTTTTTCCATACGTTGCTTGTAGCACTCTGCACTGAGCATACGGTTTACGCTGAAGTGTGCACCTACTTCACGGAGTACATCTACGTAGTTAAGGTCAAGAAGCCAATCTGCATTGTTTACCATAAGTGCTTTGCCTTCTGAGAAGTCAATAAATTTGCTCATCTGTTGTTTGAACCACTCGCAGTTGTGCACAATTGTTTCTTTTGTCATCATCTGACGCATATCACTTCTTCCGGATGGGTCACCAATCATAGCTGTTCCACCACCAATCAATGCGATTGGTTTGTTCCCTGCCATCTGCAGACGTTTCATAAGGCAAAGTGCCATGAAATGTCCTACATGAAGGCTGTCTGCTGTCGGGTCGAACCCGATGTAAAATGTAGCCTTACCGTTATTCACTAATTCTCTTACTACTTCTTCATCTGTTACTTGGGCAATTAATCCTCTTGCCTGTAATTCTTCATAAATTCCCATTTTCTTTCTCCTATAACCGAAAGGGTTTCGCTGACGCGAAACCCTTAATTCTTTACTATTATACAAGTTCAAGAAGAACTTCCATAGCAGCGTCACCTTTACGTAAACCGATTTTTACGATTCTTGTGTAACCACCGTTACGGTTTTCATATTTAGGAGCGATTTCTGTGAATAATTTTTCCACTAAATCAACTTCTTT
>JAZQRQ010000044.1:0-26447 GCA_045629665.1 Faecalimonas sp. | reverse complement strand
TAAGGGCTTCTTTTGCTGACATAATTCCTAATTGGTCACCGTTCTCTCCGATAACGCGGACTTCTTTGTCTCTGATCTGCTCATTAATCATTAATTCGCTAATGGTAGTACACCTCCATAAAAATAATATTACTTTACTCTGCATTTGCGCAAAAAAAATGAATAGTCATAGACTACCCACTCCATATCTGCACACTTCAGCCAACATTCCTGTCTTAAGTTATGCTTCAATATCAACCGCCAGTCACGCATTTGTGCTGAGGTGAGAGTGGAACTCTACTTTCTTTTCCGCTTTACGCAATACCTAATTTACCATAAATTCACTGGTGTGTCAACAAGTTTTTTTATAAATATGTAAATATTTTTTCTTGCTATTATTTGTTAAATATGACATAATAAGGGTTAGCGTTTTGCTTTACATGAAGGAGGAATTTGACAATGAATCAACGTAGTAATTTCACTAGTAAGATTGGCTTCGTCCTCGCAGCAGCAGGTTCCGCAGTCGGACTTGGAAACCTTTGGCGTTTCCCGTACCTTGCAGCTCAATACGGTGGCGGTACTTTCTTATTAGTATATTTAATTTTAGCAGTAACCTTTGGTTTTGCACTTATGATTGCGGAGATAGCAATCGGAAGAAAAACAGGTTTAAGCGCCATCGGAGCATACAAGGCTCTTGACAAACGCTTCGGCTTTGTGGGTATTCTCACAGCTGCAGTTCCGATTATTATTCTTCCATATTATAGTGTGATCGGAGGATGGGTAATCAAATATTTTGTAACATTTATTTCAGGCGGTGCTCACGCAGCAGCTGATGATTCTTATTTCGGCGGCTTCATCGGTTCACCGGTAGAACCTATCGGTTGGTTCTTCTTATTTATTGCCCTCACTGCCATCATCGTACTATTTGGTGTGGAAAAAGGAATTGAAAAGGTAAGCAAGATTATGATGCCAATTCTTGTAGTATTGACAGTCGGTATTGCTGTATATGTTGTGACAAGACCGGGGGCTATGGATGGCGTGTTATATTACATCAAGCCAAACCTAAAAGACTTCTCACCAACAACCATTTTTGCGGCAATGGGACAACTTTTCTACTCTATGTCACTGGCTATGGGTATTATGGTTACATATGGTTCTTATATGAAGAAGGACAATCACATGGAAAGTTCGGTTCGTCAGATTGAAATCTTTGACACCGCAATCGCATTTTTGGCCGGTCTTATGATTGTGCCTGCAGCGTATACATTTTACGGCGGTTCTACAGAAGAACTCAAAAAGGGACCGACGCTGATGTTTGTCATCCTTCCAAAGGTCTTCGACCAGATGCATGGTATTATGGGGACTGTTATCGGCGTGGCATTCTTCTTATTGGTATTCTTTGCCGCACTTACCTCTTCCATCTCACTGATGGAGACGGTTGTTTCAATTGTGATGGATAAGACAAAATGGGGAAGAAAACTCACTTGCGTTGTAGTATTTGTATTCTCATTGCTGATGGGTATCCCGTCTTCATTAGGTTTTAATATTTGGGGACATATTACTTTCCTGAACGGTCTGACATTCTTAGACTTGTTTGACTTTGTAAGTAACAGCGTGATTATGCCAATCGTAGCATTCTTCACCTGTGTATTAATCGGATTCGTAATTAAACCAAAAACAATTGTTGACGAAGTGAAAGAAACAGATGGAACCTTCAAGAGCGAAAAATTATTTACAGTAATGATTAAATGGGTTGCACCGATTTTCATCCTTGCAATCTTAGCATTCTCAGTAGCTGAAGGCATGGGCTGGATTGCAGTATAAACACTCTACACCCCATAATTGACTAAAAAGTGTGACGAAATAAGCAGGTTGATTCCTTTAATAATCAACCTGCTTTCATTATACCTAAAATATTGAATCTTTCTTGAAACATAGAGTACATTTCTAATTGCGTTCACCCATGTAAAAAATAGACACTACTCCCGGGCCTGTATGGCTTCCGATTACAGAACCAAGACAGTTAATCATAATATTTGTGATTCCGAAACGCTTCACGATTTCGTTCTTCACAAACTCTGCATCCTCCGGTGCATCTCCGTGAACAATCATAACGATATCATTTTCAAACCCCTTCATCTTCTCTTCCATGCGGTCTACCAAGGTCATAAGGGATTTCTTACGTCCACGCTCTTTTCCAATTACAATGAGTTTACCTTCATCATTGACATGAATGATTGGTTTAATCTTAATCATAGTACCCACAATCGCTGACGCCTTAGATACACGGCCTCCGCGATGCAAATGGAACAAATCATCTACTGTAACATCATGACATACATGAAGTTTGTTATTCTCTACCCACTCGACAATCTCGTCAAAACTCTTGCCCTTCTCTTTTAATTCAACTGCCTTGTAAAGAAGCATTCCTTCTCCCATTGCCGCACAGAGACTGTCCACAACCGCGATTTTTCTATCCGGATACTCTTCGCTAAGTTCCTCCGCTGCAATTCTCGCACTATTGTAGCTTCCGCTTAAGCCTGATGTAAAAGCGATATGAAGCACATCTTTTCCTTCTTTTAAAAATGATTCGAAAACAGCCTTTGCCTGCTCCGGATTGATTTGAGAAGTTGTCGGCATGGCACCTTCACGAATCTTATCGTAAAACTCTTTTCCTGTTAAGCCATTGCCATCCTCATATGTAACACCGTCTAAAACATAAGACAATGCCATAATCGGAATATTCTTCTCCGTTAAATATTCCTTTGGCAAATCGACTGTACTGTCTGCTGTAATAATAAAGTCACTCATCTAATATACCTCCCATATGTAAATGCCATAACATCCACATTCACTTGAATGAAAACATTATAGCATACTTTTTTCAACAATTGTTGATTTTTCTTGAATTTTTAATTTAATTTTACATTTAGATAACTTCTTCCGGACAAAGTTTTATTAAATATAATGGAACAAATAATAATTATGGTTCCGATTACGAAGCCCGCCAAATTAAATAGTGCTGTCAAAATCAGCAATAACAAGCGCATAAACTTAAGCGCATAGCCGAGTTCGAAGTTCGGCTGCGTATAGTTTGACACGGCGACAAACGCCATATATAGCATTACTTCCGAGTTAAACCACCCCGACTTCACTGCGAACTCTCCCATGACAATACCGGCGATGACGCTTAACGGCGTACTTAACATCGTCGGCGTATTCATCGCTGCCAGCCGGAGTCCGTCGATTGCAAGCTCCAGTATCAGCAATTGGAAAATCAACGGTATATTCACCGTGTCTTTGAGCGCCACGAAAGAAAACATTTCTGGAAGCCACTCTGTATTCTGCATAAAAAGTAAAAATAGCGGTGTCAAAAATACCGTCGCAATCGTAATGAGTGCTCTGGATATTTTCAGATACACATTGGTGAGTGTCGGGAAATAATAATCATTTGCCTCCTCCACGATATCAAAGATGGATGTCGGGAGTATCATGGCGGATGGTGAATTATCGACAAGCAACGCAATCTTCCCTTCCATAATACACACAGATGCGGTGTCCGGACGCTCCGTAAACTTGAACTTCGGAAATGGATTGAACCATTTTCTTGTAAAAAGGGCATCCGCCAAACTCTGCTGGTTCATCCGAAGTGCATCAATATCCAGTGCCTGAATTCGCTCTGTCAGATTTTTCAGCAAATCCTTGTCCACGCGGTTTGACATATAGCAGAGAGCCACGTCTGTACGCGACGTTTTTCCAACATCAAACATCTGCATCACAAGATGTGGATCTCGAATTCGACGCCGCAAAAGCGCCGTGTTAAACACGATAGTTTCTACAAAACCATCTCTGGAACCTCGGAGTGATTTGTCCTTGTCCGGCTCATCCACGCTTCTTGCAGGATAGGTTCGGCAGTCAATCAAAAGGCACGCCTCGTAGCCGTCGATAAAGAGGCATGTAACTCCTGATAAGAGACTTCGAATAATCATATCGAAATCTCCGATGACATCAACCTCCACATACGGAAGTGCCATTTTTGCAAAACCGGTAGCCGTGCTTGGCATATCTTCTTTCTTTATTGCAAAGAAGGATGTCATGAGCTTCTGCATACTCTCATCCTTCGTGAAACCATCGATAAAATAAAAGGTACTCTTCTTTTCTCCGATGATAATATCTCGCTGTAATAGGTCAAAACTTTCCTTGATTGGTAAAATGGAATTCATGTATGACACGTTTTCTTCTAACGTTGCAAATATTGTTTTCTTTTCTTCTGACATAAAAAACCTCCGGTCATCATACTTAACATTAGTATGTATGAAAACCGAAGGTTTTATACCTTTTATATCCTATTTCCCAGTCGAACCAAATCCACCAACTCCGCGAACTGTTTCGCTTAATTCCGGAACTTCATCAAACTCTACACTCAGGAATGGTACAACTACGAGCTGTGCAATTTTCTGTCCTGATTTAATTTCGCGAACAACCTCACCGTCATTGTGAAGTGCCACTTTCACTTCTCCGCGATAGTCAGCATCCACAACACCCACACAGTTTGCCGGGCGAAGTCCTTCTTTGGAAGAAAGACCGCTTCTTGCAAAAATTCCTCCGAAATATCCTTCCGGAATCTCCATTGCAAGACCTGTTCCAATCATCTTTGTCTCGTGTGGCTGAATCGCAATACTTTCATTTACATCTGCAAACAAGTCATACCCTGCTGCATAAGCACTTCCTCTCTCCGGAAGAATTGCTGTCTCTGTTAATCTCTTAATATTAATCTTCATATAAAACAACGTTCCCTTCTGCTAATGTCTTTTGTACATCAATTACTCTCTGGTTTGTACTGCCTACCCAGTGCGTATTTTCATCTTTCTTATCCACTTCAAACTCACCATCACATAGCACATCCAAATATGGAATCACTCTCATGTGTTTCACTTCATCCCATGTTCCACCGGTATAAAGCCATATTGTTTTATTCGGAAATTGTTCTCTGATTTCTTTCGCCAACTCTGCTACGTCATATGCATTGTTGATATGTAACGGATCGCCACCGCTGAAGGTAATACCATGCACATAATCTTTCTTTAGTTCCTCAAAGATTTCCTGCTTTGCTGCTTCGTCAAACTCAAGTCCACCGTTCGGGTCCCATGTGATTGGGTTGTGGCAGTCCTTACAGCAATGGGAGCAGCCTGCAACCCATAATACAACGCGCAGGCCCACACCATTTAACATGTCATCTTTTGTAATATTGTGATATCTCATTCCTACATACTTTTCCTTTCTGCAATTTCTGCCATCTTGGCATCATTCAGACGCGTATCACCTTTTACGCGGGAGTATGATAAATATCCGTTCATACGGTCAATCTTTGTAAGGTTCGTGCTACCACATTTCGGACATACATCCATAGAGAGTTCCTCATGACCACAATCGTCACAGTACGCAAGTGACAAGTTCACTCCTTCATAGAAACCAAGGTCCATAGCACGGCGCACTAACGCCTTAATCGCCTCTTTATTATAGTTAATCGGATATTTTACATACTGAATCTTTCCACCGTTTGAAAGCTCCCAGAAACGTCCTTCCAAGTCTTGTTTCTGAATTGGAGTAATGTCCTCAGACACATGACAGTGGAAACTGTTGCTCACATATTCACGGTCAGATACATTTTCGATAATTCCATATTTCTTGCGGAACTGTTGTACCTGCACACCACAGAGATTCTCTGCCGGTGTTCCGTAAATCGCATACAAATGTCCGTCTTCTTCCTTGAACTGATTTACCTTCTTATTGATATATTCCAATACCTCAAGTGCAAACTGTCCATCTTCTACGAGAGACTTCTTGTTGTGAAGCTGCTGAAGCTCGTTAAATGCCGTAATACCGAAGGATGCGGTTGCAGCCTTAAGGAGTGGCTTAATCTTGTCATATAAGCCTAAATTTCCGCCATAGAAGCCGCCTTCGCAGTAAGCAAGTGGGTTCGTGGACGCCTTGAGTTCACCAAGGTAATCATAAGTTCTGATATGAAGTTGTCTGATTAGCTCCAAGTAATAATCCAGTACTTCGTAGAAGTCTTTGCCTTCCTGTTTTGCTTTTGCGTAAATCATTGGAAGGTGAAGACTTACTGCACCAATATTGAATCTTCCGACAAATACAGGTGTGTCGTTCTCATCTGCCGGATTCATGCCACCTCGTTCATACCAAGGTGATAAAAATGCTCTACACGATGCTTTCGCATCAGACTATATCATACACGTTAGGTCGTGTCCTCGCACTTCCCTATAAGCATTTCATCCTATAGGTACTCTACTCGGTTATTCACAACAGAAACCCTAATCAATCTGTTGCTATCCTTTCGATAGTCGTTTGACTTTTTTCGTCGTCTTCGCAATATCTAAAATTGCTATCACTCCCTTTAACTATTGCGAAGTGACGAAACTTAGCACAGGATAACATCTCTGCTTCCCCTGTTAGCACATTACCTAACTGCCATTTCCTGCAGTTCCTTAGCGTGTAATGCACACCCTAGATTTCTAGGTTCACGAGGTTTTAGATGGGCAGTAGTGTATTTTATTTACCCATCGGACTAATTATCTTGCCATACTGCTTGTACATACTCGCAACATATCCTTTTCCGGTTAAACTCAACCAGTCCGGATACATTGTCTTTCTTGAACACTCAATACCTGCTTCAAATACATCTTCCAATTCTTTTCCCGGTCCATGCAGATTCTCATCATACAAGAATACAATCTTCGGAAATAGTACCGGTTTCTTGTGCCCTTCCTTACCCTGTCCGTTCATTCGAACCTTGAGCATTGAGATTGTTACCAGTTTACCATACTTCGATGTGTTCGTTCCGGCTGTCACTGTGATAAATGGATAGTCACCACGGCTTGAGGATACTGAGTTGAACTTGTACTCCCATCCTTGGAATCCTTGCTCCATCTCTTTTTCCAAATCTGCCCAGGCAACTTCTTCCGCCTTTTCCTCTGAAAGTCCTAATTCTAAATATTTTTTTAAATGCTTTTTATGCGACTTCTCCGCATAAGGTTCTAAGATATCATCCACACTCGGAACTGTGAATCCACCATACTGCTGACTTGCTGCACTGAGCACGATATCTCCGATTACGTCGAATGCTACATCCAAGGTCTTTGGCTCATTGTACCAGAGGTTACCCATTTCAAATCCGCCACTGAGAACGTTTTGCACATCGAACAGACAACAGTTCATCGTATCTCTTCTCGCTGACATATCGTGAATGTAGATATAACCCTCACGGATTGCTTGAATCTCCTCTACTGTAAGGAAGAACTTCTTGTATAATTCTTTGTTGAGCTCATTGAAGATAAGACTTCTCTTGGTAGAAACCAGTGCACTGTCTGTGTTACTGTTCTCCTTATCTCCGATATACATGATGGACTGGCTTTTCTTGTACACGTCATCCAACATCTGTACGAAATCCTGCTTGTAATTACGATAATCCTTATAACTCTTCGCGACTGCCGGATTCACTTTTTCCAGTGCACCCTCAACCACATTGTGCATCTGAGCAATCTGAATCTCCGTGATACCCATCTTCTTTACTTCTTCTTCTACAAATTTGCAGATAAAATCTAATTCTTCTTGTGTAAACTTTATCAACGCACGATACGCCGACTTGTTTACCGCGACGACAACCTTTTGGACATTAAAATCCTCTTTGGAGCCGTCTTTCTTGACAACTTTGATCACTTTTGTTTTTCTCCTTTCATTTTTCTCTATATTTTGTGTTTCATTATTAGTCGCATCACTATATAATGTGTTTCTGTGCATTTTTAATCATATCATTCCCACATAATATCGTCAACAAATTTCCTCTGAAATATTACACAAAATTTCAAGAGTTTTTTGTCTCGATTTTTGGTTAAAAAAGAGAACCCTGCGTTTGCAGGGTTCTGTCTGTCATAACAATTTAATTCACAGGTATGCTATCCATATACAGAGCATCCTTGCAAATATCTATGCGATTTTCCCAATGTTCTTTACTGTCAACAGCGTCATCAATATCCCATGCAACATTTCCAAATTCATCAATAAAAACTGATTGGAATTTTCCTTTATCTTTCAGTATTGAAAATACGCCTTCTAATTTGTTTTCCAAATTATAGAGTCGCATTTCCCCATTATCAAAGGTCAAATGTAACTGAAACATATCATCAGCCTCTACTTGAACTAACTTTCTCGGATTCTCAAAATATCTTTTTGTTTTTTCATCCAACATAATAATCCTCCATTATTTTAATGGTTCAACCTTAAATAGTTCTTGTTTTTCCCTTGCCAAAAAGGAGGTTTCTATATTTAAGTATATCAGTTACACCCCTTTAATTCAACACCTGCAAATATTTTATTATAATCCTTGTGAATCTAATGGGGAGTATCCCGAGAATCCTATGAATTTTCTAAAAGAAATCACAATAGATATTGATATACTATCATAATTTACTTTACTGTGAAAGATATTTTGATAAAAAAATAGAAAAGTTGAAGACTACCGTTATGGCAGTCTTCTCTTTTGCAAAAATATTTTGATTCATCAATATGCGTGGAAACCGATACACTGTACAATTTTATCAATACTTGTCTTGATATTTGGTATCTTCAACCCCTCTTTTGTTTAGGTTTTGGATTAAAATATCTAAGTAAGTTCTAAAGAAAGTTCTAAACCATTTCTGATTTCCAAACCACTTTACTAAAGTAGGGCTGATTGCATAGTAACATTTAATAAACAATCTACCATACCAGGTTTCGTCCAGTGTGTAATCACGAAAACGTCTGAGCGTCCATACTTGAGGACAATCGTAAGAACCATAGACGCAGGTTGCAACATAACAAGCGCCTTGAATTTCTTTGTTTCTGTTAATTGCCTCTGGCTGATAGTCTGGTTCTATCTCCTTTATCAACTTACACATATTATCGTATAATTCCATGTATGTTTGATGTAGAGATGCTGCTGGCTTAATTTCTTTCTTCTCTTCTGCTTCCAAGAATAAATGTCCTGGATTAATAATACCTGAAACAAATTGTCTTTGCTTACATATTTCTACACAACACAAAGCAACAAATTTCATACTTTCAACATAATAGAACCTACCATTTTCTTGGTTTCTAACATTTTCATCACCTGTAATAGCGATTACAAAAAGGAATATTTTTATTACCCTACCTAATCGCTCCCAATACTCAGGGGCAGACGTCTCAAGTTTCCAGAACTCATTATAATGATTTTGAGATGCTTGGTATACAACAATTGCTGCACTATATAGCTCACTTGCTGATTTAATGATGAACTCGCTTATTTCTTGTTCAGATACTTCTTGTTCTTTCTTCTTATATTCAATTGCTTTACTTATATATCCAACTAACTCATCGGATTTTATATTATTTAAATTAGAACTATATAAAATACTTACACCTTTTCCAACAAGTGCTTCACAATTAGTTGGCTGAATTTCTAAAACTTTTGAATAATAATCACTTGCTTCATCATGATTTCCGATCTCACGAGCATTATTGGCTAAAATAATTAAATTCTCCACATTTGCTCCCATAACATTTATGTTTGCCCCTGCAAAATTATTATTGTTATTTACATATGTATTATAATTATTAATTGCTTTCTCCGTTATAAAAGCTGTGCCACAATTCTCACATATTCCGGCTTCTTTTGTATCGTCCACCTGTATATTTGCTCCACATTGCGTACATTTTGCTGCTATCATTCCCATATTCTTTTCCTCCAATATTTACTTTAATGTTCTACACTTCTTATTTCTACTGTCAACCATGTTTAACAATTCTTTCGCAACCACCTTGGCAACTTCCAAGTCTTCTGCCTTCACAGCATCTGCAAATGCTACGAATTCCTTTTGAATCTGTGCTTCCGCTTCATCTAGTGACGGATTTGACATCGGATCACTATAACGGATTGATTCGTACACTTTTTTGACCTCTGCCTTCAATTCAGGATTGGTCGCACTTGTCATCAAAACTTGACTATCCACAGTTAACATTTTGATAAACTGCGCTTGTATTTTAATCTTGTCATCGATTTTTCCAACAATATCAGTCGCAACACTCGCTTTAATAATACTGATACCACTTAATGCAAGAATTGACATGCAAATGATGATACCTACCCAGTTTGGTAGATTTGGGATAACCATACAAGCTGTTCCAGCAATCAACGTAGCAATAAGCCCAGTATAACTAATTGAAATCAGTGGAATGTTATAAAACAGTTTCTGTAAATTCTCTTCTTTAAATGCTTTAAAAGCACATGCAAGCTGGCCAAGAAATGCAATTGTAATAAAGATATATCCTACCCAAAATGCACCACCAAATTTGCTCATTCCTGCAACTTCATTCGGCGCAACAAATACAATAACATTAAAAATAACCAATGAAATTAGCCATATTACACTATAATACTTGAAATTCTTTTTCATAACTTACACCTCTCTTTTCATTCCGCATTTCGGACAGAATTTTCCCGGACGTTCGAACTTGTATCCGCAATTTTGACAAGTATCGTTTGCATTTGCCACCGGCGTTCCACATTCTTCGCAAAAGGCAGCGCTTACATTTAACTTCGCCCCACAGTTCTCGCAGAAACGTCCTGCATTCTGCGCCGACTGCGTTTGTGGTGCTGTTGCTGCTCCCATGGCATCACTCATCATACCACCGACCATACCACCGACTGCACCGCCGACACCTGCCATGGTCCCGAATCCGACACCCATGTTTGTAAATTCTCCAACTGCCTCATTTTGTGCCACCTTTTCAGCAACATCAAATCCACGTTCTTGTTGATATGTATAACCTTCCTGCGCACGTTTCGTTGCCATAGCCTGTGACTCTATTACGGTTTTTTGCGCTTCTGTTTGTGCATGAATAATATCTGTCTGTTGTCTTAATTTTGCTTCCGCAATATCTGCATACTGACGGAAATGCAATTCTTTGAATTGTTCATATTGTCTTTCACCATCCGGTTTCACAATAGTTGTAACAAAGAATTGTTCCAAAGCCACACCATACTCAGCAAAATCAGAAAGGAGAAGATTCTTGATTTCATTTGAAAATGTGGTTAAATTTTCATCAATTTCAAAAATATTTATGCTTTTTGCCTTAATTACTTGTGCAATATAAGTCTTCACTCTTGTCATCAAAAATGAACGGAAGAAGTTTACAAGTTTTTGCTGACCTAGTACGCTTTCTGTTCCTACAAGTTTGAGCAAGAGTTTTCGCGAATCCTCAGCGCGCAGACTCATCTCGCCACTTGCACCGATTGAAATTGGAAAACCATAAGTCGGTTCTACGTATTGTACTTTGCTATCTGTTCCCCATTTGACAGCCATCTGCTCTGTTTTATTGATGAAATAAACTTCACAGTGGAAAGGGGACTCATCTCCTGTCGCACGGTTAAGCACCTTTCCAAGTATCGGAATATTCTGTGTTTCAAGCGTGTATCTTCCTGGTCCGAACAAATCAAGTGCTTGACCGTTCATAAAGAAGATTGCTTCTTGTGATTCGTGAACAATAAGTTGAGTGAGGGAATTAAAATCCTCACTTGGATGTTTCCAAATAAAGGTGCTATTGTCACCTTCGTATTTAATAATTTCTGCTATTTGAGCCATTAGTTGTTGCCTCCTTTGCTTTATTCTTTATAAATAACAGTATATATATATTCCTTTGTATATTCTTCTCCACTTACATTAGGGTGATAAAATTTTATACAATTTCCATAATCATCATAACTATATACTGCGGTAGTATTTCCAGTAGTTTCTGTCAAAAGATTTCCGTGTTCATCATAAGTATACCTTTCCGTAATACCAGAGTAGGAATTTTTCTTTGTCAAGCATTTGCCTTGCTCATCATAAGTGTACTCCGTAACTTGATCATCCCCATATGAGTAACTTTTTACTTCCTTCAGCAAATTCCCTTGTGAATCATAACTATACACAGTAGCACTACTCGTACCACTTGAATATTTGCTTTCCTCTTTTATACACTTTCCTTCTTGATTATAGCTATAAATTGTAACATGGTCAGCAAGTCCCTTCTCCTCTTCCTTTATACGCTTCCCCCTAGTATCATAACTATATTCTCTAGTTGAAATAATACCATTAGAATATTTTTCTACTCTTGTCAAGCAATGTCCATCAACGTCGTAAGTATATTCTATAATCTCCCAACTTCCATCAAAGTTTGTGCTTGCAACTTTGGTTTTTTTTCCATTGTCACCATATGTATACTCTACGACAGCTTCATCACCACTAGAATCTTTGGTCAATTCTTTCAATAGTTGTCCTTTTTCATCATAACTATATTCAACAACACTGTACTTATCCCTAATCTCTTTGATTAAAACAAACTCAAATTTCTTCAAAATTTCACTTGCTTCTTTGTAATCTTTTACTTCTGTTAATAAATCGAAACTTTTTTGAAATTGTTTTTCATCCAAACATTCAATAGCATATTCATATTTTGCCTCTACCAAAAGAGCATTGCTATCTTTGTAATCATTTAACTCACTAAGTAGAGCTATTGCCTCATCATACTGTTCCCTTTCTGATAATGAAATCGCCTTTTCATATTTATTATTCGGAATTACCACTTCAACTAAAACAATTATAAGAGGTATAATAGCTGCTGCTACTAAAATTGACAAAATTTCGATTAAAGTTCTTTTCCTTTTCTTTCGTTTATTCTCTTCCTGAACTTCTTTTATTTTATATCGATATTCAGCAATCTTCGTTCTAGAATCTCTCCAATCCGGAATACTTTCAAGCAGTGCAACCGCCTCTTCTATGTCAGAAATTGAATTTGCATTATATTTAATTAAGGCATTATTATATATATCATCCTTACGTTGTTTTTCTTGCTCTTCCTTGATTTCCTCAATTTTGCGTTGGCACTCTATAATTTGCTCCTGCGAATCTTTCCAGTCAGGGATAAACTGAAATTGATGGATAGCTTCCTCATAGTTTCCTAAAATATCGCCTACCATTCGAGTCTTTGCATATAAATATATATCGTCTTTACGAGCGACTTCCGCTTGCTCTAAGCACCTTCTAAAAAGTTCCACAGAATCTTTATATTCTCCAATAGAATGAAATTCCTCTGCTGCGTCTTTATAATGCCTTTCTTTCATTGCGAATTGCATTTTATCTACAGCACTTGTATAAATTCCCTCTAAACGTGCATTTTCATTACGTTCTTTTATGTAGTCGTTATCCTCCTTTAACGTAGAGGCCAAAGTAGCATCTGCAAAACGAAGTACTTTTTGATAATTATTTTTATCATCAAATGGTTGCGCACAATCTTTTAAAGCCTCTTGTTTTTTCACCTTTAACTCTACCATTAACTTTCCAAGATAAGCATTGGCGTTTTCTGGCTCAAAATCAAGTACCTTCTCACAATATTCATCAGCATTTTCCCAATCACCATCTTCAAGGAAGAGATAAGCACGTCTCAAAAGTGCACTTGTGTTGGCGTTTCCACTTATAGCAACTGGTGCTTTAGCATCTGTGTTGGTTATATCCACTTGCACAATCTTTTTAATTCCTCGCACCAAATCCTGCATAAATCCAAGTTTTTCCATATCCTGTGCCTGAAGATGCGAAAACTCTTCCGGTAAATCATAAGGATCCATATCACGATAAGCCGGAATCAACATTTTGCTTTCACCTTTTTTAATCAGTGCCAAATATCTAGACCACTCGTTTTTCACCCATACGGCATTGAAATGTTCCGGTTTTGTTCCAAGCACAACCATCACTTTTGCGGAATTAAGTGCTGCAAATATGTATGGTTCATATTCTTGCCCAAGTTTATCTTCGAGTGTTATCTTTGCAAAGAACACTTTGAATCCTTCTTCAACAAGCTCATAGTAAAGTTGCTGTGCAAGAACACTATCCTGCGTGCGTCGTCCACTTTTATCCGTTTCTTTATAACAGATAAATACGTCAAACGGCTCTTCCTTTTGAGAAATTGCAAGGATACCTTTCTGAATCTCATTGATAGCGTTTGCTTCGTTTTCATAAATCTCTCTTTGATAGCCGTCTGCATATTGCAAAGCAGACTTATAATCTTCATCATCAAAGATTGAGGTTAACTGTGTTCTATTTACCGTTGGGATTCTCTTATGTGTGGTTGGGTCTTCCACATATTCAATCCCATAACGACAGAGCACAATCGACCAGTAACTTTCCGCATCTGTTCTATCTTCGTTCAGTATCTGCTCATAGATGCTCATCGCTTTATCAAATTCATCGTTACGGCGGAAATGATTTGCTCTATCGTAAAGATTCATTTTTCGCTCATTATCCAATTTTGGTAGAGTCTGTTTTGTACCACAGTATTCACAAACGCCTACTGTTTCATTATTATTAACTTCAAGTGTACCACCGCACATTTTGCATTTAAACATTAGCACGTTTTCTTCCCCCCTTTGCCTTTTAAAATCAACATGACTATTGGCACTATACAAATCAAAGCGACACACAACATTGAAAGAGCAAAATAAATATCTTCTTTTGTTTTTGCTTGTACTATTGCAAATATTCCTATAAATATGAAAAATAAAAACAACACTCCATCAACAACATAGGTGATTCTCACAATTTTCTTTCTAGTACTTTCACTAACATTTACAAATAGCAGTAAGATCGCCGGAAAAAAATCAACAATAAAACATGGAATCAAGAACACACCTATATCCTCTAAAATTACTTTTCCTATAGATTCATCTATTATTAAGCATACACGTATTGTATCAAAAACAAGACACAATACCAAAAACAAGCTTTGAATTGCTAAAACATTCATTAAAGTTCTTATATTACATTTGAAAATACGTTTTCTTTCCTGCGCAATAGCCTCCAAAGTTTCAATACCTTGACGACACTCTTCTATTTTTTGCTTCGCATCTTTCCATTGGGATATAGTTTCAAACTCACAAATAGCTTCTTTATATTTTTCTATTGTATTACTGTCCATTTTTGCTTTAGCCGCCCTGTAGATTGCATCCTTTTTCCACTCTTCTTCTCTTTCATAAATATGTCTCAGATACCCTTTCAACTCAGAGATTAAAGCATCATCGCCAAAACGTATCACTTTCTCATAATAAACATAATGTTCGAATGATTCGAAATGATGTTTTAGATCTTCTCGTTTTCTCGCCCCCGTTTGTACCATTAATCGTCCGAGATAAGCCATCGCATTTTGGGGTTCCATATCAAGTACTCTTTCGCAATACTCAGTTGCAGAGTCCCAATCACCATCTTCCAAAAACATAAATGCTCGTTGTAAAAGCGGGGATGTAACAACACTATCATTATGTACTGCCACAGTTTCTTTGTTTATTATCTGTGGTCTCTCAACATTAATAAGTTTACTAATTCCACGAACCAAGTCCTGCATAAATCCAAGTTTTTCCATGTCCTGTGCCTGAAGATGTGAAAACTCTTCTGGCAAATCATATGGAGTCATATCACGATATGCAGGAATTAGCATTTTGTTTTCACCTTTTTTAATCAGTGCCAAATATCTAGACCATTCATTCTTTACCCAAACAGCATTGAAATGCTCCGGTTTTGTCCCAACCACAACCATCACCTTGGCAGAATTAAGTGCTGCAAATATGTATGGTTCATATTCCTGTCCAAGCTTATCTTCAAGTGTTATCCTTGCAAAAAACACTTTGAATCCTTCTTCAACAAGTTCATAGTAAAGTTCCTGAGCAAGGACACTATCCTGTGTCCTTCGTCCTTGTTCATCTGTTTCCTTATAACAAATAAATACATCAAACGGCTCTTCCTTTTGAGAAATTGCAAGAATGCTCTTCTGAATCTCATTGATGGTATTTGCTTCGCTTTCATAAATCTCTCTTTGATAACCATCTGCATATTGTAAAGCAGACTTATAATCTTCATCATCAAAAATTGAAGTTAGCTGTGTTCTATTTACTGTTGGAATTCTTTTATGTGTAGTTGGATCTTCCACATATTCAATTCCATAACGACAAAGCACTATCGACCAGTAACTTTCGGCATCGGTGTTGTCCTCGTTTAAGATCTGCTCATAAATTCCCATCGCTTTGTCAAACTCACCATTGCGACGAAAATGATTTGCCCGGTCATATAGATTGGACTTACGCTCATTATCCAACTTTGGCAAAGTTTGCTTTGTACCACAATATTCACAAATGCCTACTGTTTCTTTATTATTAACTTCAAGTGTTCCGCCACACATTTTGCATTTGAAAATTGACATGTTGCATTCCTCTCATCCTTGATTATATCTTGCTATTTTTCAAATAACTTCCAGTCATCTACATCGCCTTGACCATTGTCATTATCTCCCACAGAAACCACTGTCCCATCTGCTTTCAATCCTACGGCATGCCTTCCGCCTGCCGAAACAGCCACAACATCCTTCCATTCTGACAAACCATAAAATCTCTCTGTAGAAACCACTCTTCCGTTTGATTTAAGACCAGTAGTATAGTATCCTCCCGCGGAAATTGATACTATATTTGTCCAGTCTGAAACATTACACCGACTGTCATCTTGACCAACTGCAAGCACTGTTCCATCTGATTTTAAACCGACTGTATGATGAGTTCCCAATGAAATTTCCACAATATCTGTCCAGCCTGAAACATCACATTTACCATCTGTATTATCACCTGTGGCAACTACTGTTCCATCGGCTTTCAATCCTACCGTATGATCTTCTCTCGTTGATATTGCGACGATATCTGTCCAATCTGAAACATTACACTCACCATGCTCATTACTGCCTGTAGCAACGACTGTCCCATCCGCCTTCAAACCAATAGTATGAGACTCATAAGCTCCTCCTGCTGAAACCACAGCGGCAATATTTGTCCAGTCTGAAACATTGCACTGACCGTACTCATTATTACCAGTTGCAACTACCGTCCCATCTTTTTTTAGTCCTACTGTATGCTTCCATCCAACGGATATGGATACGATATCTGTCCAGTCCGAAACATCACACTCACCATAGTAATTATCTCCTGTAGCAACCACTGTTCCATCTGATTTTAAACCAACTATATGATAATCTGCAATTGATATTGCTATAACATCCGTCCAGTCTGAAACATCTCCATCATATAATTCGTTTCCACCCGAAGCAACCACTGTTCCATCGGTTTTTAAACCGACTGTATGATAATATCCAGTAAAAATATGGTTTTCGAGTTTCCCTAAATGTTTCTTAATAAGCTCTTCTGAATCTTTATAATCTGCAATAGTCATAAGAATAGATATTGTTTGATTGTATTGTTCCTCTTCCAACAGCCTCATTGCTTCTTCATATTTATTGCTTGGAATAATAACTTTCCCAAACAGAATTCCTATAATAATTGCAAGAATAACTACTGAAACAGAAAAAACTCCTACAATTTTTCTTTTTTTAGCTTTTTGCTTTTCCTCTAGCATTATCTTTTCAATCTTATTCTTGCACTCAGCTAATTTTTCCTTTGAATCTTTCCATTCAATTATGGATTCAAATAAGCTAATTGCACGCTCTACTTCGGAGGCATGACTGCTCTCCATTGCACTTAATGCTTCAGCATATATATCATTCTTACGCTTTTCTTCTATTTCCTGCCGTATTTCTGCAATACGCTTCTCACAAACTGCAATCATTTCCTTAGACTTCGGATCATCATTCAGCGTATTGTATAAATTAATTGCATAGTAAAGACTAGGAATCGTATCTGTCGCCATTGCAACTTCTGCATCTGCATAGATTTTCCTCATTTGAGTCTCTTTATTCCGTTGGTTAATCTGTGCAACGTATTCTTTCAACTCTCCAGTTAACCTTTCATCAGCGAAACGAATGATCTTTTGATAATTATTTTTATTCTCAAACGATTTGTCACATCTACTTAAATGTTCTTGCTTTCTCACTCGTAATTCTGCCATCAATTTTCCCAAATAAGCTCTGGCATTTTCCGGATTCAAATTTAAAACCTGCTCGCAGAATTCATCAGCACGTTCAAATTCTCCATCTTCCAAAAACATAAATGCGCGCTTTAATAACGGTTCTTCGTTAGCACCTAAAGCATTTAGGACAACCATTTCTTTCTCATCCTGCTCTATGTGTTCGTCCGACAATACTTTTTTAATTCCACGTATTATGTCATTGATAAAACCGATTTTTCCCATATCCTGAGCTTGGATATGCGCAAAATCTTCCGGAAGCTCACACGCGTCCATATCCTTATAGCATGGAATCAGAAGTTTAGAACGGTCCTGTTTCATAAGTTTCAAGAAACGTCCCCACTCGTTCCTCACCCATACTGCCTCAAAATATTCTGGTTTTGTACCGATTACCAGCATTACTTTAGCCGAGTTGAGAGCAGAAAATATGTATGGTTCATACTCTTGACCAAGTTTATCTTCCAATGTAATAGCCGCATAGAACACCTTGAAACCTTCTTCGGTTAATTCGTGATATATATCATTTGCAATTACGCTGTCAACCGTTCTTTTTCCAGTTTCATCGGTCTCCTTATAGCAAATAAAAACATCGAAAGGTTTCTCATTTTTTACAATATTCAAAATGTCCTTTTGTATATTTTCAATTGCTTTTGCTTCCTTTTCATAAAGCATTCGACGCGCCAAATCAGCGTGCTCTATTGCTGCTATATAGTCAACATCCGAAGTAACAGCTTCATAAAGTGTTCGATGACAAGTAGGAATTCTCTCAAAAGTTTTAGAATCCTCCACATACTCAATTCCGTATTTGCAAAGAACAATTCCCCAATATGCTTCCGCCTCAGTGGCATCTTGTTCTACGATTTTTTCATATATTTGTGTCGCCTTATCAAACTCACATTTCAGTCGCAAATTATTGGCGCGATTAAATAGATTGATGATGAATTCATCATTGGTCTTCGACAGAGTCTGCTTCGTTCCACAATATTCACAGACACCTATTGTTTCTTCATTATTTATTTCAAGTGTGCCACCGCACATTTTGCACTTAAAAATAGCCATAATCCTCATCTCTACCTTTCTATCTCAATATGCTCAACCGAAAATTCCAGGCACATTTGTATAACTTCATTTCTCGTTCGTCCCGTTACTTCACAAATTTCATCAATTTTTTTAATTAAATTATGAGGCAATCTGGCAGAAACTACCGCTGTTTCACCTTTATATTTTTTTGATTGTATGATTAATTTTTTCTCAACCAATTTTAACACCTCTTAACATAAATAATACTAATTATATTTAACTACAAACGTATACAAAAGTCAACATTTGAACCATTATTATTGGAAATGATATGAAGTACGAGCATGAATATAAAAAAACTTGCAATGGATACACTACAATCCATCACAAGTAGATTTAAAAACGTCGTTAGGGGTAAAATGTTTCCCCTCATTCATTGCTATTGTTTTGAAAATGCCGACCATAATATGTGTTCTTTGGGATACTAAAGTTTTCATATTATCATTCGTGCGATACACGGATGTAAACGAAGCCTCAATATGCGGGGAAACCGGTACACTGTAACTACTCTTCTACTATGGTGACATATTAGAATCGTAACAATGTTACACTCCGGCGGTCCGCAGGGATAGTTCTCTCCGAGAAAAGCCCTCACTGTAGCGACAACAGGTGGTCATGGTTATATGCAACGATGCCATGATAAGATGCGCTCGGTACTGCGATTTACTAATCGTTATAAACAGCAAGGACTTCTCCTAGCCGTATGTGGAAAGAAACGGAGAATAAAAACTACATATATTAAAAATCAGCACCACAATTATTGCAATGGAACTCTTTGGTATTACGTCCCAAACTCCAAATACCAAATATAGAATTATGAATGGCTTTGGACATCAGGGTAATTTTTTCAACATTCGTGGAACCACAGTAGTGACATTTTACAGAAAATTGTACGTTATTATTAATGTTATTTGACCTTTGGGAACAATAATAAATGCGTTCATCTTTCCAATGTGGATCAAATTCATGACCAACATAATTTACTGCAAATTCTTCCTGTTCTTTTGCAGACATTAGGGCAAACCTCTTGAATGAACAGTCATCCCAACTTATATCTATAGTTTCGTTATTACAAACTGGGCATGTATGTTTATCAAAGCCAAAGACTGCTTTAAAGTACCCACATTTATCACACAATATTAATTTGTCAGCCATTTCTTGTACTCCATTCTTATTTTTTATTTTGCCACAATATTAACACATAAAAGTACGATATTCAATACAAAACAATTAGACAAGGCATTATCCCAACCAATATGGTGCCACAATGGAACAAACTGATACATCATCTTCCACAAATCAACAATTCTGTATTGAGCTCCATTCCAGAACAAAAACCGAACGTTTCAATTGAATTTGGCGACATCCAAATGTACGAAGTAAATGACCCGGAAGAATTTACACGGCAATTAAAGCATGCTATGCTGAATAACAATTCCATTCGTAATATTTTGAAAGACACAACAATAGGGGAAGCACTCGGGAGAAATTCGATGATTCGATATACAAGATAAGGCAGAGGGGATAACTCCCTTCTGCCTTATTTCACCAACCTTGTTACAAGGGTTTCTATTCATCATCTTCCAGTATATACGGTGTAGCCTGATAAACGTAATAATTCGCCCAATTCGTGTAGAGGTTATTTGCATGCGACCTCCATGTAAGAAGCGGCTTGTTCTCACAATCGTCATTCGGATAATAATTCTTCGGAACCTTGATGTCCAATCCCTTATTCTTATCTCTCATATACTCATTATGCAATGTCACTCTGTCATACTCCGGATGTCCCATAACAAATATCTGCTTGCCATCCTCTGTCATGCAAAGGAATACGCCTGCCTCGTCAGATTCCGCCAGGATACTCATGCCTTCAATTGCACGAATTGCCTGCGCCGGAACTGTGGTATGTCGTGAATGTGGCGCATAGAACGCATCATCAAACCCTCGCACAAGCGGCGTCTTTCTGTTTTGTACGCGATGCTTGAACACGCCAAACATTTTTTCAGACAATGGCTGTTTATCCACACCAAAATGATAATAGAGTCCTGCCTGCGCGCCCCAACACAAATGCAATGTCGAAGTAACATGTGTTTTCGTCCACTCCATAATCTCTTTGAGTTCTTCCCAGTAATCCACATCCTCAAATGGCATCTGCTCTACCGGTGCTCCTGTAATAATAAATCCGTCAAACTTTTGTTTCTTTATATCCTTAAACGGAACATAGAACTTATTCAGATGGCTTGTCGATGTATTCTTTGATTCATGACTTGATACATTGACAAAAACAACATCTATCTGAAGCGGCGTGTTGGATAACATACGCAATATCTGAAGCTCTGTATCTTCTTTTAATGGCATCAGATTCAAAAGTCCTATCTTCAACGGACGAATATCCTGTTGCATCGCGCGGTCTTCATCCATCACAAATATATTTTCCTGCTCTAAAATGCCTCTAACCGGCAAATCATTCTGTACTCGAATCGGCATCTTCTATCTCCTCTTTCTTCTCATCTTCTGCAGGCACAACGAATATACCGTCCTCACCCACATAATTCTTTTCGTTATAATTCTCTGTCTCAATCGGCAACTTTTTCTGCTCTAACTTTTGCTGTATAAACATCTTTATAATATAGTAGATGACTGCAAACGTCGGAACCCCTACAATCATACCCGGCAATCCAAAAAGTCCTCCGCCAATCAAGATTGCAAACATTACCCAGAATGCAGATAATCCCGTGGAATCACCCAGTATCATTGGACCAATCACATTACCATCCAACTGTTGCAGCAAGAAAATAAAGATGACAAAATACAATCCCTTCATTGGATCAACCAACAGAATTAAAATTGCACTCGGAATTGCTCCGATGTACGGTCCAAAGACAGGAATTACATTAGTTACCCCTACAATCACACTGACAAGCAATGTGTATGGCATTTTCAGAATGGAAAGACCGATAAAACAAAGTACTCCGATAATAGCAGAATCAATAATTTTTCCAATAATAAATCCACTGAATGTCTTATTCGTCTTTGATGCCAAATGCAGGATAATATTAGCCCTTCTTGGCGTATTAAATGCGTATACTATCTTTCTACATTGTCCCAAAAACTTTTCTTTGCCAAACAGAAGATAAATTGCAACGATAAAGCCAATTAAAATATCTACCACACCATTTACAACACCGATGACTCCTTCCGTGAGGCTCGTCATCAGATTATTGGTCTGTCTTAACAAATCATTCTGTACCCAATCCAGGAACCATGTTTCCAAAGCCTCTCCGCTTTCCAGAAGGACGCTCTTTAATGTCTTTCCAAGGAAGGTATCCTCATGCAAAAATTCATTTGCACGTGTGCTCACTGTATCAATATGAGTAGGCAACGCCACCACCAAGTCATAGATACTCTTATAGAGCTCCGGTATCAGCATATTAAATAGGGCTGTAATCACTGCAATTGCAATGATAAAACTTACAACAACCCCCACACTCCGTGCTGTTTTATGTACGGCCTGTTCTTTTTTAATTACTTTCTTTAGCTTTGGAGACAGGAACTGCTCCACACGTTTTACAATCGGATTCAGAAGAAATGCAATTACAAGACCATAAATGATTGGCATCAAAACATCAAACACTGTTCCTATTATGGCTGCCAGTTCATCAAAACGCCACACTGCAAAAAAGAACAATACGCCCACAACAATGACAACGAGAGTCGTCATACCACGCTGAAAATGCTCGCGCAATTTAGAAGGTTGTTTCTTAACAATTTGTGGTTCTTTTTCGTGATAATTCATCTTCTTCCCATCCTTTCGTAGATATGTGTTATTATACATCTTATTCCTATTATGCGTCAACTTATAATATAAAAGACGGTATAGCATTTTCTGCTATACCGCCGGTTCTTATTTCCCTTTTTTAAAGGTCGCACATTCTGTCTGTTCTACACGATTTGCCTCAGAACCCATGACATTGATTCTGCCCGCGTAACACTTACGTGATTCATTGTATTCGCATTCAACCGCGTGACAGAGAACATTGCTTCTCTCAGAAGCCTCTTTTACACTGTTGGTGTACTGCTCCCCTTTTCTCTCTTCAAAACTTCCGCAGCTGGTCTGTTCAGAAATCTGTGCTGAACTACCCACTACTTCAATTTCATCGAGATTACAATAATTTTGGTTGTTGTGTTTACATGTAACAACTCCACATCTTAATTCTGGCATAATCATACCTCCTCGCATATTTTAATTGCATATTTAGTATGACCATTCACAGAATCTCTATGCATGTAATTCCACTATCTTCCACAACATTTTTTATACTTTTTGCCACTTCCACATGGACATGGATCATTTCTTCCTACTTTTTTCTCCTTGCGAACTGTTCCGGAATTCTTCTGTTCCTTATATAATTCTTTTCTCTTTTCCTCTGTAAAAATTGCATCCCACTGCGGAAGCTCATAGAGCCATTCTGCTCTCGCGCCAACCATGTTTTTGTACAATTTTTCTTTATCGAATGCAAGGCTTACAACAGTGTCCTCTTCCATTTCTTCAATTGGATTCGGTTCCTTCAAACTGTCGTTAATTCCATCTAGGAAACCTGTCATTGTAAATACTTCAATGCCGTATTTTTTTGCAAGTTCTTTCACGGTACCTTTTACTTCTTCATCCGGGTTTGCCAAAAGCTGTTCATAGATTCCTTTTTCAAGTTCAAAATATGTTCCCCAGAATTGTTGCACTGTATTCTGATCCATCTCTTGTGAGTACGCGGTATCGCGCCATTCTTGTAATAAAGCCATTTCTCTATCTCCTTTGTAATCATTTTCACTTATTTGAGTATCATAACATCGGATACAAATTTGGTCAATAACTTTCTTTTTCTTGACATGACGCATAAAAGACGACTATACTAATAATATTGTAAAAAGGAGTGAAAATGACATGGAACATTTAACCATACCGAAAGATTATGAAGCACCTCTGACCATTCGTGAAACAGAGGTTGCCATCAAAGAGATAAAAGACCATTTTGAGCGAGCACTTGCAAAGTCTCTGCACCTTACCCGTGTGTCTGCTCCGCTTTTCGTAAAGCCGGAATCCGGGCTTAATGATAACTTAAATGGTATAGAGAGACCTGTATCATTTGGAATTAAGGAACAGAACGATAATCCAGTTGAGATTGTACACTCTTTGGCCAAATGGAAACGCTACGCACTGAAACGCTATGGTTTCCATTCAGGTGAAGGACTCTATACAGATATGAATGCGATTCGACGTGACGAAGATACCGACAACATCCACTCTCTCTATGTGGACCAGTGGGACTGGGAAAAAGTAATCTCTAAAGAAGAGCGCAATACAGAGACTTTGGAATACACGGTTCGCAAAGTGTACGCTGCTCTCAAAGAGACGGAGGAATATATTTCAAGAAGATACAACTACATAGAACCAATCCTCCCGGATGAGATTTTCTTTATTACCTCTCAGGAATTGGAAAACTTATATCCGGATTTAACTGCAAAAGAGCGCGAATATACAATTGCCAAAGACAAAGGCGCTGTATTCATTTCTCAGATTGGTAAATATCTTCTTTCCGGTGAGAAACACGACGGACGTGCACCGGACTACGATGATTGGGAATTAAACGGTGACATCATTGTGTACTATCCTGTTCTGGATATTGCATTAGAATTATCTTCTATGGGTATTCGCGTAGATGAGGAAACACTTCTTCGTCAATTAGAACTATCCGGTTGCCCGGAACGTGCTGAATTAGCTTTCCAAAAAGCACTACTTAATCATGAGCTTCCATATACCATCGGTGGCGGGCTTGGACAGTCACGTATCTGTATGTTCTGCTTAAGAAAGGCACACATCGGAGAAGTACAATCTTCCACCTGGCCGGAACACATCGTAGAGCATGCACTTGCAAACGGAATACAATTATTATAATTTTTCAAAAGTCAAAAGGTTCAAGGCAAAATCGCCTTGAACCTTTCTTGTTGTAATTAGTTTGTATAATTGTCAAAATACCCTTGAACCAATACAACCGGTGTTCCTTTATCTCCGGAACCACTTGTAAGGTCACAGAGTGAACCAATCAAATCTGTAAGCTGTCTTGGTGTTGTTCCCTGCGCAGCCATATCTCCCACGAGGTTATCATTCTTTTCTTTGATACGTTTTGAAATCGCTTCTTTCAGCGCTTCACCACTGAGGTCCGCAAAATCATTGTCTGCAAGATATTTGAGTTTTAACTCGTTCGGTGTTCCGATAAGTCCTTCTGTAAATGCAGGTGAAACAACCGGGTCAGCAAGTTCCCAAATCTTTCCTTGAGGATCTTTGAACGCACCGTCTCCGTAAACCATTACTTCTACATGTTTTCCTGTCTTGTCAAGAATTTGCTTCTGAATGTCTTTTACGAGGTCAAAGCATTCGTTCGGGAATAACTTAATTGTATTCTCTGTTGCCTTGTTAGAACCGAGAAGACCATATTTTGTGTTGTAACCGCTACCATTTACAGATGCATTTAAGATATCATCCAATCCGCATACTTTTTCTGCTCCTGCAGCTTTTAAGATGCGTTTTGTTCTTGCACGTGTATGGATATCACAGTTAATCACATTCTTTGTGTAATCCAAAATTGCTCTTGGGTTGTTTGCCAAGATAATCTCTACTTCAGCACCTGCTTCTTTGACAATGTTTCCATAGTATTCCACATAGTCAACGCCTGTGAATTCGTGTTTGTTCTCACCAAACAATTCTCTATATTTTTCTTCTGTAAGGACATCACTGTAAGGATTAATTCCAGCATCATCCAATTTATCCAAAGATACAAGTTGATTACCAACTTCGTCGCTTGGGTAGCCAAGCATTAATACTACTTTCTTTGCTCCCATTGCAATACCTTTTAAACAGATTGCAAATCTATTTCTTGATAAAATCGGGGTAATAACACCAACAGTCTCTCCGCCCAATTTTGCCTTTACATCTTCCGCAATCGCTTCAACAGATGCGTAATTACCCTGTGCTCTGGCAACGATAGACTCTGTAATAGAGATGACATCTCTGTCACGAAGCTCGAATCCCTCGCTCTTAGCAGCCTCTAATACGCTGTTTACTACGATATCTGCAAGATTATCATTCTCTCTGATAATTGGACATCTAATACCTCTTGAAATTGTTCCCACTTTTCTTTCCATGTGATCGTCTCCTATCTTTTAAAGTTTTTTCATGAAATCACGGAATAGATTATACTACATTTTTTTTCAGATGTAAAATATTTTTTTGAATTACATCTATTTTCCAACCTTACATTAAAGGAGCAATTAAACGCAGCACTCTTCCCGCTATTTTATCCAGCACATTGC
>JAZQRQ010000043.1:0-8801 GCA_045629665.1 Faecalimonas sp. | reverse complement strand
GTTGTATGCCGTAATCGGCGCACCCATACGCTCTGGACCATATTCCGTAAATCCTTGTACATATTTTCCTTTTTGGAAAGCTACATCTGCCAAAAGTAACGCAGGTGTTTTAGCACGTTGACCACCACGGCCGTGCCATCTGATTTCTGTAAGATTACTCATCTTGCTTTTCTTCCTTTCCTTTTTCTATCTTTTCTAGAATATTATGTCTATTTTACTAGAATATTTTGGTTTTGTCTAGAGTACACTCTGTTTTTTCTTTCTACCTATCAAAGCCACTGAAATTGTATATATAATGGCTACACCACCGCATATTGACCACGCCAATACTTCGTCTTGTATTTGTCCGCAGCACCACATATATCCTATTGCTGTTGGGTGTATCCTGTGCAATTCACCTACACTTAAAGCAACCGGCTCTCTCGTTGCCATAGAAGTAGAGTAATCGATTCCATATTTTACCGTGTGCTCACAGTCTTCGAATACCTCTCCTGCAATCTTTCCTTTGTTATATATGTACTCATAATATTGATATTCTCCATTCAACCAATAACAACCTACTGCCATTACAGAAATGATTGCTACGATCCCAATGAGAACTAGAATAGTTCTTTTCAAATGTTTTTCCTCCTGATGCTTCTTTAAATATTGTAAATCTCGTTCAAGCGCTTAATAATTTCCAAGTGCTGAGTACATGCTTTTTCGCATTTTCCACAGGCAATACACTCTCCTGCCAATGTGTTCTTCAAACTCCAATGCATCTTCAAACGTTCTTTAATTTCTTCTTTCCGATTTGTAAGAATATACTGATTATACGCATCCATAAATTTAGGAATTTCAATTCCTTTCGGGCACCCTTTTTCACAATAACCACATCCCGTACAAAGATTATTCAATGAAACGCCTTGATTTTCGTATTTCTTCACAACCTCTTTCGCCGGCATCTCTTCCAAATTTTCAACTGCCTTCACCGCATCATCAATATGCGCTTTGGTTGTACATCCTGCAAGAGTGATTGTGATTTCTTTATGAGACGCCACGAAACGAAGTGCCGCCTGCGGAACCGTCAAGTCCGTTCCTTCTGTCAGATATGCAAACGCTTCTGGATTTTGTGGAATCATACCTCCTCCAAGTGGATTCATTACGACTACTCCCATTCCTTTGTTATGCGCTGCCTCAATGCCGCTTTGTCTGAAACGATAGTTCAAAGCATTGTAACCAATGAGCATTCCTTGAAATTTCCCCGTATCTACCACTGCTTCTATGTCATTTCCCTGCATATGTGAAGAAAACACGATGTTTCGAATTAATCCTTCTGATTTTGCTTCTTCAAAAAATCGGTACATGGCTTCCATATGTTTTTCCCATGACTCTAGATTTAGCATGCACCACATATGATAAAAATCAATATAATCTGTTTGCAATCGTTCTAACGAAGTTTCTAATCTTCTTCGAAAATCATCCCTCGTAGGAGTCGTTGTCCCTAATGTATTAAAATTCACTTTAGAAGTCACATATACATCACTTCTTTTTACTTGAGACAATGCAATTCCTGTTACAATTTCACTCTTATCATCACAATAAAATGGAGCTGTATCCCAATAATTGATACCTTTTTCTAGTGCATACAACGGAATCTCCGCACACTTTTCAAATCTTCCCGCCTTGATATCCTCATGGTCATATCTCATCGTTCCTAGTCCGATAGCCGAAACCATCATGTCTGTGTTTCCATATTGCTTATAATACATTGTGCACCTCCGATTTTTTCTAAGCACATTGTATCTTATTTACACTTTTTGAGCAACAAATATGACAAAAGAAAAAAGACTCGGAAATCATTCCGAGTCTTTTTCTTTCTATGCGGATGGTGGGACTTGAACCCACACGAGGTCGCCCCCGCAAGATTTTGAGTCTTGTGCGTCTGCCATTCCGCCACATCCGCGTATCCGAAACACCAAGTGTTTCAAACGACTCACTCATAATAACTTATTTTTTTTCTAAAGTCAACACCTTTTTTAAAGTTATAAAAAACAACATAAAAAACTCATTCAGATAAATTTCTGAATGAGTTTTACTTAACTTTATCTATTTTGCTTCTTTCTTGTCAAATACTTTGAAAGCATCTAAAAGCGCTAATGCGCACATAATTACTGGTGGTAAAATATGTAAGAACCAAAGGTTTCCGCCTCTAAGTTCTGCTTTCCAAAGGAATCCACCTACAGCAACAATTGCTGCGATTGTTGGTGCAATTGCATAACCTTTTGTTTTTGACATAAATACTGCTAAAAATGTTGCAAAGCATGAAATAAACAAAAATACTGGAATTACAATTGCTTGATTTACGCTGTTTGTTGGATTGAATGATTTCAAGAATGCATTAAACTCTGGATATTTATAAATGAATAATACCAAATCCGCAATTGAATACATTTTCCCATCAATATTCCAAAATGGTACGCATTGTAATACTACTGTTACAATGGAAAGTACCAAACATGATAGTCTTGGGATTGTAACATAATGTGGTAATTGTTTTTTCTTTGACATTTTTCGTTCCTCCGTTTTTTCGTTCTACCCTTATTTCATTATTCTAATCCATACAACTTACTTTGTCAACCAGTTTCCCCCTTTGAAAAGCCATAAAACTCCAATTGATATTCATCTTTTTTTCATATATAATATATCCATAACCTGGGATGTGCGACAACTCCATTATTTTGAACCTACAATATTTAAAACGGGATTCCTATATCTCTGTAATATGTCGTGCCTCGTTACTGTGGAAGACAGAAAAGCAGATGCGGAGACACACCTAGCGAACGCTATGCGTCAAAATATGGGAACGGCATTTCGGGGGACTTGAAAACAAAACGCAGTCATCATGACTGCGTTTTTCTTTTGTCGGTAAATGTTGTTTTTTGTCTTTATTTACCTTATAATTATAGTATCCTATCAAGAAATGGAGGAACTTACAATGCGTACATGTGAAAAATGTAATGGCCCATTAAATGAATATATGGCCTTTTGTCCTTTCTGTGGAGCAAAAGTTGAAATGCAAGAAGAACAACCGATGGTTGCTCCAACTTCCCCTGAACCAATAACGAAGGAAGGAGAATTTTTACAGACAACAGCACGTATCTTAAGATGGGAACAAAAAACATATTTTATATATGGGAAGGTTGCGACTATTTTCGGAGCAATTGTAACTGGATTATATTCGCTTATCACGTTTTCTTGCTTGGCCGCTAACGATCCAACTGCACTCCCAATGTTTATTCTTACTTTAGCACTGGCGTATATACTCTTCTCTGGAATCGTAGCTACAACAGCCGCAAAGAAAATCAATTTCTACTTACAAACAATGCACTCAAATCCTACACATATGCTAAAGCGTTGCGGTAGCGTCGGAATGCTTGTATTTTCATTTTTATTGGGTGGTATTTCATTTATTTTCTTTATCATCAACTTTTCACGTATTGAAAATAACCATAGTACTGTTCAACAGATTTATCAAAACCATACGGTTTTATAAATAAATATAAGGAGGATTTCATTATGATCTGTAAAAATTGTGAAACACCATTAAAAGACGGCGTAAAGTTTTGTCACGCATGCGGGAAACCTGTAGAAGTTGCAGAACCTAAAATCGTTGTGGAAGCTGTAGAACCAGTAAAAGTTGTGGACGTTATGGAACCAACACCTGAAAAACCACAGAAACCTGTTATTCCGCCTGAATATCAACCACTTGGGGCATGGAGATTTTTCTGGTTGCAAGTATTATTTTCACTTCCTATTGTTGGATTAGTTTTCCTCATTATCTTCTCGTTCTCTAACGGGAATTTAAGCCGTAGAAATTTTGCTAGATCCCACTGGTGTGGATACTTGATTCTTGCAATTGCACTTGCAGTTATCCTTACTCTCTACATTATTCTTTTTGCTATTTTAGGTGCTGGTGCAATGAATGCTGCAGGCGCAGAAACTATCTTTTATTAATTTCATTGCTTTTAACCTCTGTAAATCGTTTACAGAGGTTTCTTTTTTCATTTTTTTCCAATAGAACCGTTTACTTTGCTAGAAAAATATATTAAAATTAGACCGTATTAATTTCAAAGGAGATATAGTTATGAAAATTTCATCATTACAAAAAGCTCGCTATGAGTATGCTCCAAAACTTCCAGGAATGCTTAGAAATGGTATTGCTGATATTTGTGTAAAAGAAGGTGCAGAAACTCAAAGTGTTGCTGATCAAGAAAAAATCAAAGCACTTTTCCCAAATACTTATGGAAAAAAAGAAATCACATTCCAAAAAGGTGCAAATACATCTGAAGCTAAGAAACAAGTTGTAGGTGTTATCCTTTCTGGTGGACAAGCTCCAGGTGGACACAATGTTATCTGTGGTCTTTACGATGCTTTAAAAGCAACAAACAAAGACAACGTACTTTACGGGTTCAAAAATGGTCCTATCGGACTTATCGAAGATGATTACTTAATCTTTGATGATGAGTACATCAATGCATACAGAAACACAGGTGGTTTTGATATCATCGGTTCTGGTAGAACAAAACTTGAAACTCAAGAACAATTTGCAATCGTTGCTGAAGTTTGTAAAAAACACGGCATCACAGCTATCGTTATCATCGGTGGTGACGATTCAAATACAAACGCTGCTGTTCTTGCTGAATATTTTGCAGCTAACAACACAGGTGTTCAAGTAATTGGATGTCCAAAAACAATTGATGGTGACTTAAAGAACGAAGATATCGAATGTTCTTTTGGTTTCGATACAGCTACAAAAACATACAGCGAAATCATCGGTAACATCGGTAGAGATGCTAACTCAGCTAAAAAATACTGGCACTTCGTAAAAGTTATGGGACGTTCTGCTTCTCACGTTGCTTTGGAATGTGCTCTTCAAACTCAACCAAACGTTTGCTTGATTTCTGAAGAAGTTGCAGAAAAGAAAATGTCTCTTGCTGAGCTTACAGATTATATCGCTGACTCTGTAGAAAAGAGAGCTGCAAAAGGAATGAACTTTGGTGTTGCAGTTATTCCAGAAGGTGTTGTAGAATTCGTTCCTGAATTCTCAGTATTGATTCACGAAATCAACGAACTTCTTGCTGGAAGCAAAGCTGACGCTTTCAATGCTCTTCCATCTTGGGCTGAAAAATATGATTTCATTAAGAATGGTTTGACAGAAGAATCTATGAAAGTATTCGCAATTCTTCCAGAAGCAATTCAACAACAATTATTCTTAGAAAGAGATCCACACGGAAACGTGCAAGTATCTTTAATTGAATCAGAAAAATTATTCTCTGCTTTAGTAAAAGACAAATTAGCTGAAAGAAAAGCAAACGGTACATACAAAGGCAAATTCAATGCATTACACCACTTCTTAGGATACGAAGGAAGATGTGCATTCCCTTCTAACTTTGATGCTGACTACTGCTACTCATTGGGATACAATGCATTTATGCTTATCCAATACGGATACAATGGATACTTGTCAAAAGTGTCTAACCTTTCTAAACCGGCAAACGAATGGGTTGCAGGTGGTATGCCAATCACAAAGATGATGAACATGGAAAGAAGACATGGTGAAGACAAACCGGTAATCAAGAAAGCTCTTGTAGAACTTGATGGTGCTCCATTCAAATACTTTGAAGAACGCCGCGCAGAATGGGCTGAAAACACTTGCTTCGTAATTCCGGGTGCAATTCAGTACTTTGGACCAACAGAAGTATGTGATACAACAACAATGACACTTGCACTTGAGCAAGCGAAATAAAAGTTGAGATAAGAAATTATAAACTCCAGTGAATTTGGTTTCACTGGAGTTTTTTCATTTAATTATGGTCGGAGCAGTTCGACCTTTTTTGTTGTCACCCGACAAACTTTCTACCCATGTACTTCTTTATTCTATTTTTTGGTAAGAAGTTTTGCCACAGGAATCCATATCTCGCTACAATAATCCGAGCTGCTCATATCCCCCGTTGTATAGGCTTCTATATCCATTTCATAGGTAGGCTGATAACCCGATGCAGGAGAGAACTCAGAAACAATCTTGTGCCACAAGTCTTGCATAGCATTCGGCATCGCGCCCTTACATTCAAATACCGCCCAAGTTCTTGCTGGAATCGTGTTCTTTCTGAACCCTTCTGGCACTACAGTATCCTTGTCGCATTTTGCAGCAATAGAATAATCAAAGGTCTTAGCATTGTTAGAAATATTTGCATAGCATACACCAAAAATGTAAGTGCTGTCGATTGTTTCATCCAAGAGTTTTCTTACTGTACCGTCATTATGAGACCTGGTCCAAAAATCAGGAATGCTTTTTGCGTTCTCTGAGTCCTCAACGGTATGTGCTTCCACTTTTTCAATAATATCAAAGGCTTCCTTTTCAATAACCTTGTAATTCATTATATTACCTCCACTTAATGCAATTTTCACGTAAAGTCGGGAAAAAGATTTGAGATTAGAACCTGCTCTTTTCGCTTCCATAGGTGTAACACCATGAAATTTCGAAAAAGCTCTAGTAAAACTCTCAGGGCTTCCATAGCCGTATTTAAAAGCAACATCAATTACTTTTCTATCTGTTGTACTTAGCTCATTGCCGGCCAATGTGAGCCTTCTGTTTCGAATATAATCTCCAAGAGTTATTCCACACAGAATACTGAAGATCCTTTGGAAATAAAAACTTGAACAAGCGGCTTCTTTAGCAACTTCATCATAGTCGATTTCTTCTGCCAGATGTTCCTCTACATAATTGATTGCATTTTGGATTCCGGTCAACCAATCCATAGTCACCCTCCTTTCCGTTTGATTACATTATAGAGCTAAAATAATTAAACTTCCTGATTTTGTGTGTTTAGTTCTGCAAGAAAATTAATTAAATTATACAATAACTCTGACTCTAACTTCTCCATACGAGATATCATGACAAACTAGTCCTGTATATTCTTTTAATGAAAGAACCTTTGCATCTCCACTAAATTCATAAAAATATGCAGTAAATAATGTTCCATCAGACAACACTTTATGCTCTTCTACACAATTAACAAGTGTTCCACGCAATGTCCTCGGAAATCCATTGTCGATATTACATACATTTGCAATCGATACGCCCACAAAATCAGTCTCTGGTGGACAAACAAGAATATCCTTTTTACCTTGACATGTTATCTCAATTTTCATAATCTTCCACCTTAATCTGCACATTACAGCCTTCTGCTTGAACATCGACGAGAGTTCCCATAACTCCCTCTTTAATCATGCCAATTGCTTTTTCCACGTTTTGTTCGTTATCGCCAACCAATTCTCCTAACGTGCCATTCTCATATGCATTCAAAAGTACCGATACAGGAATTCGAACAATCACATTTGTAGCTTTTTCCCCTGAATTTTCACCCTCATCCACTTGAGCACAAATCAATAAAATGCGATGTGAAATTTGTTCTGCGCTGACATTCGTTGCAATCGGACAATTTGTTTCACCGTTAATCAATTCATCAATTGATACATGAAGAACATCTGCCAACATTTTAGCACTTGTAAGATCAGGATATGACAAATCATTTTCCCATTTAGAAACCGCCTGTGATGTGATATTCATTTTTTCAGATAGTTCTTCTTGCGTAAACCCTGCTTTTTTTCGAAAATATGCTATATTTTTTCCGATAGATGTCATAAATATTACCAACCTTTCTAATTTATTATACAGTTTATTTTTTTCTTGGATAAGACCTTATCGTAATTTTATTATAAACAAACTAAACTCATAAGTGAACCTACTAACAGTTGAAAATCTATGTTTTACTCAACTATCTGTTGACATGAATATACCTTGCAGACCCAGCTTACATCTTAATTGACTTGGATCGCAGGGTATTACAGATTATTTATAAAAGAGGATCAGAAAAAGGAATAAAAAGATTTTTTAGGGAGATACTTGAAATTACCTACTGCATATGTTATATTATGCGTAGGCAAAGGGATATGATGTATCCATAGATGCATGCAAAAACGAAACCCCAAAGAGTGGCAGCTCTTTGGGGTTTCTTGTCATTTACGGCTGACCAAACCGAGGCAAGTTACCGACACTACTCTCCGTCTAGCCATTTACAAATGTAATAGGCGATTACACTTGCTATAACAGAAAGCAACAGGGATATAATAACTTCCATAAATGCACCCCCTCTCTGTACCAGTTTCGGGGCGGTAACAAAATCATTATATCATCATAGTCGTATGAAGAAAATGATTCCTTTCGACGTTTTTCAGTTTTAGTTAATTTCAACAAAAGTAATGATAAAACACTACCGATAAGCAGACTGCCACTCGAAAACACTTCGTGTTTCCTCATGCCCATTGCACAACCGATTAAGCTACCCTCGAGATTCGTTTCACGAATCCCGAGGGCGCGTTGCGCCTTCAATAACACAAAAAAATTCCCAGAAGCAAGTAAACTTGCTCTGGGAATTAAATTTGCGTTATCTCAGTCCGCTTAATCGCGACTATTCGATGATGTTTTTAACAACACCTGAACCTACTGTACGTCCACCTTCACGGATAGCGAAACGAAGTCCTACTTCCATTGCTACTGAATGGATAAGTTCACATGTCATTTCGATGTGGTCACCAGGCATGCACATTTCTGTTCCTTCTGGAAGTTGGCAGATACCTGTAACGTCAGTTGTTCTGAAGTAGAACTGTGGTCTGTAGTTGTTGAAGAATGGAGTATGACGTCCACCTTCGTCTTTTGTCAATACGTACACTTGAGAAGTGAATTTTGTATGACATTT
>JAZQRQ010000042.1:0-31969 GCA_045629665.1 Faecalimonas sp. | reverse complement strand
ACAAAATAAGTCACATTCATTTTTGTCCCGTCATACATTATTATTAAATATGTCATGAGGTGCAGCCTTGAAGTCATTCCCTCCATCCCTTTCTGCAGAGGAAGAACAATACTACCTGCAAAAATACCTCGAAGGTGACCTAGAAGCGAAGCATATTCTTATAGAACGAAATCTACGTCTGGTTGCACATGTCATTAAAAAATATCAACACCTGGAAGAGAATCCGGAAGACTTAATCTCCATCGGTACTATCGGACTAATTAAAGCCATCATCACATTCAATCCCGAAAAAAACAATAAACTCGGAACTTATGCCGCACGTTGTATTGAAAACGAGATTTTGATGCTTCTGCGCACGAAAAAGAAATATGCAAAGGAAGTCTCCTTATACGAACCAATCGGCACAGACCGAGACGGAAATGAAATTCAACTCTTTGATATTATTGAGACCGATGAGGCAGATGCACAGACGAAAATCACACTCAAGGATGACATTCAACTTCTCTATGAAAAATTAGAATCAGAACTCTCTCCACGGGAACGCCTAGTATTAAAAATGCGTTATGGATTATATAATCAGGAAGAGTATACACAACGGGAAATCGCAGAAGAGCTCGGCATCTCACGCTCCTATGTTTCTCGAATAGAAAAAAGTGCAATCGAAAAGCTGCGGGACTTTTTTTAGTCACGCAGCTTCTTTCGTAATTATAAATATTATAATTCTTTAACAATCTCTTGAATTACCGATAATTCTTCCACCAAATCATCTGCTATCTTCTCTACAGAATCACCTTTCGCTAATTTTTTCTGCACTGTAGTTACAAGACGATTTCTGTCGCCTTCTGCTCTACCTTCTGCTCTTTCATCTTTCAACAATTCTTCAAATGTCATATACCTAGCCCCCATTTCTCGACTTTTCTTTACTTCGCGGATTGTGGTCTGCACTTTTTGGATAAATATATCATCCTGCTCCGCCTCACTCTCCGAAAGTGGTTTCCCTACAAACTCTAAAAAATCAACTAACTCTTTTGGCACTTCTTCTTTATTTTCGCCCTTTGTACTTAGTAATACGGTATGTGCTCCATCATCCATTTGAAGTTCAGGTACTTCTTCACAAATGGTTTTGCATGTGTACCGATATTTCTTTTGGTCAAACGGGTCGAAATCACAGATGAAAATAACATATGCATCAGGCAATTCTTCGTATGGTAATCCGCTTAGTAAAATTTCCATATCAATCTGTCCATGATAATATCTTGCTCTCTTTTGAATCGCAGACTTTCTGAGCACCTGCATTTCTACATCATATCTGGTGTTATTTTCATCTTTTGCATAAGCATCCAAACGAATCCCCTTGTATTCCGGATTGTAGACTATACTTCGTTCCTTGCTAATCTCTACGCGTTCAATTTCAATACCCAAACTACGTTCTAAAACGCCTTTACAAATTTCAGGATTCAACATAACTGCTCCAAACATGAAGTTATCTTTAAATGTTAGTTCCTGTAAACTCTTCTTCTTATTCATATTCTTCTCTCCTTACACTTTAACATATTTTTAGTCTTAATGGTAGTAAAAAACATCGAAATACAGAAACTTTTCGACAATCATAGGCATACACCTTCCAATCTTTCATTATTTCACCAAGTTTGAAATTCTCTGACAGAAATGTCTTGAAATTCAGATGCGTTCTTGAATAAACGCTAACCAGACACTTTGAATGATTTGAAACAAATCTGTGTCATGTTTTGGTATAAGCATATTATCACACAACTACTATTATGTGCAAGAATATTCTTTGTTTTTTCACTTACATAGTAATTAGAAATTGTTATTGTCATTTCTTAATTCAAAATGGCAGCCATTCCAGCTGCCATCTCACTTATATTTTCATCTTATAATCCTTATAATTTTTCATCCTCGTCCAGTGGTTCCCCCCAATTTGCAAATGTTTTTGCACTTTCAACATAAAGTTCTTCCATCTCAGTATAATCATAATGCAAAGCGGTTGTGTGAATAAATTCCTCTGACGATTTATCATAATCAACAATAATTACAACCCAATGGTTCTTATCATATCCACCCAAACTATTCTGCGCCTCAACCGTTAATCCAACTAAAACTCGTCCATACTTATCTTCGTCGATTATCCTTCCATTATAATATCTTGCAGTAGAAGGAGCTTTAAGTTGGTCTGAAATTGCTATCTTTGCACAATTAACATAATCTTCTTCACTTGCTTTTCCCACACCAAAGATATTTAACATCAGAACCAAACATAAAACAGGAACAGCAATATGAAGTATTTTATTAAATAAATTTAACTCTTTAAAGCTTTTATACTCAGAAATAAACTTTCCTATTTTCCTGGTTGCTTCACTCTTAGACTTTTCCTTGTTTTCTTTTAATTCTTTTATTGCATCTTCTTCAGACATCCCCAATTCATTCATTGTTGGGGCGTTCTCTTTTAATTCAGACAACAATACTGCTAATTCTTCATACACCTCTGCTGAATTGTGAACACTGAAGAAATATGATACTTCTGTATTGTCTACTAATGTAATCTTCAAACAGTTCATTTTCATGAATGTATCAGTAGTAATGCTCGTTACATTAAAATAATGATAACATTCCGTAGCTTCTTGTTCTCCTTGCTTATGTATATATTCAAACTTCTCTTTGTATATCTTTAATTTTCCGTCACCGTTGACATCTTCTTGTACTCTAAGCAAACCTTCATCTTTTGCGTCTTTCTCACAGATTTCTCCGTCTGCTGATTCCAAATTTTTATGTTTTATATCATGACTCTGTTCCGTATGGGTATTCTCTTTCTCCATCTTGATGACCATTTTTATTTGATTTTTAGAATAATCAATTATCATATTTACAAAATACTGTTTTTCCAACAACTCACCCAGTTCTTTTAATATAACTTCTTCACTTCTTCCCATTTTAGTTGATAATTCACAGATTTTTATAGTTTCCTGTACTTCCATATACTGTATGTATTGTGAGAAGTTGTCTATTAATTTCTTTCTCTTTTTCCCATATACAAATAGAACTACACCACCACTGGCAATCGGAAGACATATCAATATATCTCCAAAAGCACTTGATCCCAAAAGTGCCAAACCGCCAATAATCATCATAGCAATTCCCATAGCATTTTGAAATGTTTTCATGCTTTTACTAAATGAAATCCTCTTTTCTGAATAATATCTTTTGTCTATCATCACTTTTCGTCCCCTTCATCATGATTTCTATTGTAAAGTTCCAGCAGCTGCACCAATATTATAATAAGCTTCTAAAACAGCTTCTATTGCTGGTTCAGATATTTCTTCTCCATTCTTTGTTACCCTTTGTAAATAAGCGTGACCATCAGAAGTAACTACAAATTCAAACACTATACCATCTATACTTCTTGATGCTTTTACTATATCCTCATCTGCAGACCAAAAAACAGATGTCATACCACCACTAGACAGCAAATCTTCTGCCCGAAAATAATTTAGAGGAACACTTTTTGCAAGTTCTATTTTCTGCTCTGCTGATAAGTTTCTCATGCTACCACCAAATAGCAAGGAACACACTAAACAGATAAAGATTGCCCCGCCCGCTAAAATAGCAACAATCTTCTTTTGTTTCTTTTTTGATAATGTCTTAAAATTTTTTACATCTCCTACAAACCCTTTGCACTGTTCTTTTGCAAGTCCTACATATTCATTTGCTTTTTCTTTCTGTTCTTCCTTAGACATGTTTTTGAACTCATTCAGTTTTTCTTTTCCTTTTTCCATTTTACTAGCAATTACTGTTCCAACCTTAGATGTGCCCTCAGATACAATTTGAGCAAAATGTTCTAAGTTCTCTTTATTATCAGTTGTACAAAATTCTTCATATTTACTTCCACACTCATCACAAAAATTTGCATCTTCGCCTAATCGATTTCCACATTGTTTACATATTCTTTCCATTCTTTTTCTCTCCTCTTCTGTTTTTCGTAAACTTACTTTTCTTTATTGTATTACAACATTGGAATCCCCTTGACTGAAAGTAACTTCGTCGTTACTTAAATTTACGTAAAATCCAGCATAATTTCCGCTGTTTAAATCATCATAGATCATTACGAAATATATTCTGTCATTTCTATCATATTCTGAAATTTTTATCATAGTTGTACCTGAATAAAAACTATGCTCTTGCATCAATGTAAGAACCCAAGGTTTCAATACTGCTTCCATATGTTCTTCATATTCATTCATACTACCAAAGGCAGACCAAGATTTTTCAACACCTACTAAACATAATAATTCATCCATCACGTCTACATCTTTATCTTCAGTTTCCTTGTCTCCTTTTGATTCTGCTTTTTCTGACACCATCGTATCCTCTACATCTACATTGCTCGACACTTTGTTGTAAAATCCAGTTCCTCTTGTATATGTCTCTTCTTCTGAATGAATCGCTAACTCCAGTGTCTTTTCCTTGCCAGTCAATTCTGTTATTGTAAGCGTTCCTCTCATACCTTTTTCCGCAGTAAAAGTAATTATATACTCTCCATATTCTTCGGCTATTTCATAATCTGTAACCTTATATTCTTGCACCTTATAATCCGGGTTTCCACTATAATCCCGAATCATAAATTCAATCTCTTTTTCATTCATCTTACTGATTACAATTTCTCCACCGCCGATTTCAGAAATATCTGCTGCACCCGGATAACAAATGCTACTTTGTCTCCAAGTTCCCACGATAATTGAAAAATCTTTCTCTTTGCTTTGGGTTTGTTCCTCATTCGGTTCATCTGCTTCTATCCCAACTTCATTCCATCCTGTAGTTTCATTATTATCATCAACTTCTGAATCTCCTCCAAAAATAGACACTACAAGTATACCTACTGCAACAATTCCAGCAATTATTGCTACAATTGGTTTCTTTCCTTTTTTCAATTTCTCAGAAAGTATTTCAGCATCATTTTCCATACTCTTCTGTCCTTCACTGCCTTGACATAATTCTTCACACTTACTTCCACATTTACTACAGAACTTTGCCGAATCTCTTAATTCCGTTCCACACTCTTTACATTGTCTTCCCATAAATGCACCTCCAAATTTTATTTATTATGCTTTTTATTTGGCTCATCTATTAAAAACTTCTCATTACATCTTTCGCACTTCATCTCCCATTTTCCCTCAGGAATTTTATGACTTTTACCAATTAAATCTAAAATTATTGCTGCCACAAATACTGAAATATTTGGAAAATTAAATGGATTTTGATCAACATAAAAAATGTCTGAAATCACAAGATAAATACCGAAAATCCAAAATGCAATACCTGAAATTTTCATTACTTTCTTCGCATTATTACTTCCACATTTTGGACACACAAACTCCTTTTCACTGTTTACATCCATACTCGTCTCAACCCTCTTTCTCATTAGTTATTTAATATTTTTATTCTAGGTCAATTTAACCCTAAAGTCAATAGGTCATTTCATCCATAATTATGGTAATACTATTTTTAGGAGGTGATCTCTTGTCCCGTCTAAAAGATTTGCGTAAAGAACTTGGCTATACGCAGATTAAAATGCAACACCTTACGGGTATTGACCAAAGCGATTACTCTAAAATCGAAAACGGTAAACGCTATTATACCTTTGAGCAATGCCGGAAGATAGCCCTCGCCCTTGGAACAAGCATGGACTATCTATCCGGACTGACTGATGAGAAGAAACCTTACCCACGTTCTTCTTCATCTGTTATGTAGACAGAAAAACTGCCTATCATCATTATAATGATAGGCAGTTTTCTTGTACTAAGCACGCTGCTTAGTATGTTAACTTTTTTAATTGTTCCTTTATCTCGCACACATTTCGATATCTTTTATTTTGATTTACCATAATACATTTTTCAATGATATTTCCGATTCTCCCTTTTGCCACTTCATTGACTGGATGTTTCCCTGTAAACATTACATTCATCAATACACCCAATGCATAGATATCGCTTCTTGCATCCGTCTGAGCTTCTCCATACTGCTCTGGTGGAGCATAACCTACAGTTCCTAACACAACTGTATCTTTTTTTTCATATTTTCTGTAAATTCTTGAAGCATCAAAATCAATAATCTTAACGCTCCCGTCTTGTAGAACAAATACATTTTCCGGTTTTATATCCCTATGGACAATCTCATTTTCATGAAGAATTTCTAACCCATCACAGGCTTGCAAAACAATCTGATACGCCGCTTTTGATGAAAGACTTTGATTTTCTAATAAATCTGCAACTGATATACCATCCAAGTATTCTTCTATGACTATCGTACACTCATCATTACTAATTGCTTCTAGAACCTTTACAACATTCGGATGGTCTATGGTTGACAACCTCTCATATACCCTAGACTTATGGTTCAGTCGTTTCACAACAACCGTCTTTCCACTCTCTTTATGTTGGTACAACATAATTTCTTTCTTATCATCTTTTTTCAACACTGTCACAGGGTGATAATATTCCTCTATACTCTTTTCAATCCACTCATACATTTCACTACTCATCTTTTTCTCCATTGCAACATTTAATTTTCCATGGTATACTTCTGCCGAGGTGATACAAATGACGAAAAAATCCACCAATGAACTAATGGACGCACTAAATTCCAGCCAATCCATTGAACATTACATTCAATCTGAAAAAGAACATCTGATTGAATTACCATTATGCGAATATCTAAATCAACTGGCAGATAAAAAGGAATTGAAAAAATCTCAAATTATTCACGATTCCGAGTTGAATGAGATTTATGGCTATCAGATATTTTCCGGGAAAAGATTTCCATCCAGAGATAAGTTGATTTCTTTGGCTTTTGGCATGCATTTATCTCTTACAGAAGCACAGCAATTATTAAAATACGCTGGATTTTCCCCATTATATCCAAAGAATGAACGTGACAGCATTCTTATTTGGTGTTTGAATAACAAGTATTCTATTTTCCAAACGAACAATGCTCTTTTCGACCATTCCCAAAATACATTGTAATACTACTGCAGAGTATAATACTGCAGTGCTATTACCATGTCATTTTCATCAAAGAAAACTATTAATGTCGGCATACCTCTTTCTCCATCAAATCTATAACTCCACTCTTCTTCGAAATTTTGGTCTGGAGCTCCTATTCTTCCCCTTACTTCTTCTCTGCTTGTTTTACCATTTATACCGTGAATCCCATATTGCTCTATGATTTCGTCCCTTGCATTTAAATAATCAATATAAATACTTTTTACTCTTTCATCTTGCGAAACTTCTATCTCTACACTTTCAAATTCATGTACCATATATTCTGCGTCTGGGTAGGCTTCCTCTATTTCTTCTCCAAGTATTTGCGAAACAGAATCCAAATCCGTAAAAAGTACATCTTCGAAATCATGAATGATCGCAGGATTTTCTCCGGACATTTCATTTGTACGGAATGTTAATTCAATAGCTTGTTGGTTCTGCACACTGGTATTCTTACCATTATCCTTAGGTATCAACACTCTTATCAATGGCCAAAACTTTATTACGAATATCACAGATACCAAAAGAATTATAACAAAGGTTCTTTTTTTCTTTTTTAATGACTTGCCACTTGTACTCTTTCTTTCTGCTCTCGGATATTCATACATACACCTTGGACAGAAATGTGCTTCACTTGGCAATTCTAAATTACACTTAGGACATGTTTTCATTCTTACCTACTCTGCTCTTCTTAAAATATCGTACTTATCCACTTTAATTCCCAAATCCACATACAGCACCTGTTTCGGATGCGGTGCACTTTCTTGTTCTACCCCATCCTCTGTCAGAATGCGCTTCACTGTCACTTCCACATTATCTCCATTCGGTTTCATAACCTCAATTGTCTCACCAACTGAGAACTTATTTCTTTGCTCAATGCGATAAGTGCCATCGCGCTCTTCCCCGATGATTCCAAGATAGGTGTATTCCTTTACGTAGGTATTGCTATCGTATATCTGGCTGTCCTCATTCGGTTTTCCAAAGAAGAATCCAGTTGTAAACTGTCTGTAAGTACAGTTCGATATCTGGTCGAGATACCACGGCATGTTCTTCTTGTAAAGTTCAGGATCTTTTTTGTAATCATCAATCGCCTTGCGGTAGGTTCTTGCAACGGTAGCCACATAGAGCGCTGTCTTCATACGTCCTTCAATCTTAAGGCTATCCACACCCGACTCAATGAGTTCCGGAAGATGCTCAATCATGCAAAGATCCTTTGAATTAAAGATATAGGTTCCTCTCTCATTTTCAAATACAGGATAATATTCTCCCGGTCTTGTCTCTTCAACAATCGAATATTTCCAACGGCAAGGATGTGTGCAGGCCCCTTGGTTTGCATCTCTTCCCACCATGTAATTGCTAAGAAGACATCTTCCCGAATAAGAGATACACATTGCACCATGTACAAAGGTCTCAATCTCCATATCCTCCGGAATATTTGCACGAATTTCCTTAATCTCTTCCAGTGACAATTCACGCGCTGTCACCACTCTGGTTGCGCCCTGCTTGTACCAGAAGTTAAAGGTTCCATAGTTCGTATTGTTCGCCTGCGTACTGATATGACGTTCAATCTCCGGACAAACTTCACCTGCAATCTCAAAGATGGCAGGGTCCGCGATAATCAACCCATCCGGTTTAATCTCTTTCAACTCTTCAAAGTACGCTCTCACACCTACAAGATCATTATTATGTGCCAAGATATTGGCCGTCACATACACCTTTACGTCATGCTCGTGTGCGAATGCGATACCTTCCCGCATCTCATCCATCGTGAAGTTCTTCGCCTTTGCGCGAAGTCCAAACGCCTCGCCACCGATATATACAGCATCTGCTCCGAAGATGACCGCTGTCTTTAATACTTCCAGGCTGCTCGCCGGAATCAATAATTCAGGATGTCTTGCCATTTCCTATTCCTCTCTCACTTTCGTACTTAATGCTACTCCATCGCCCAGCGGGATAATGGAGGTTTCCAATAATTTATGATGCTTAAGTTCATACAGATACTCGCGCATTCGACTGTGTATGGTTCGGTTGCGTCTCTCTACTGCAAAGCGCGACTCAATAATATCGCCATCCTGTAGCACATTATCTGAGATTAACACACCGTCTTTTGCAAGCAGACGGACCACCTCCGGCATATAGTAAATATACTGTGCCTTTGCCGCATCCATAAAAATAAAGTCAAACTTACCTTCCAAACCTTGAAGAATTTCCAACGCATCGCCCTCTAAAAGTGTAATCTGATTCTCTTTTCCGGCACGTTTGAAATTCTCTTTTGCAATCGGAATGCGAGGTTCATACTTTTCAATCGTAGTAATATGCGAATCTTCAGGTGCATACACACTCATCAGAATCGCCGAAAAACCAACCGCAGTTCCCACTTCCAGAATACGTTTTGGCTTCTTAATTGCTAAAAGCACCTTTAGGAAACTCTGCATTTCTTTTCGGATAATCGGAACAAAGGTATCCAGCGCTTCTTTTTCAATTGTCTCTAATATCTCACTATTCTCTGTTTCCAGTGAGTGTATAAACGTCACCGTGCGTTCATCTACAATCATCTTATTTATCCTTCCTATTTCCACAATCAAGGACGGAGAAAAATTCCCCGTCCTCGTATTATACTACACATCCATTATAATTGGAAGAATCATCGGTCTTCTCTTTGTCTTCTTCCAGATAAAATCATTCATCGTATCGCGAATCACCATCTTAATCCGGTTCCAATCCGCATAGCGGTTATGCATGAGACAATGCTCAATGGCATCGCAAAGCACCTGCTTTGCTTCTTCCATAAGGTCCTCTGATTCTCTCACGTAAACGAATCCACGTGATACGATATCCGGTCCTGCAAGCACCTGATTGGTTCCGCGCTCCAAAGTTAGAACAACAATCATGATTCCATCTTCTGCAAGATGCTGTCTGTCTCGAAGCACGATATTACCGACATCTCCCACACCAAGACCATCTACGAGAATCGAACCGGTCTGTACTTTATCTACAAGCTTGGCCTCATTCTGATCAATCGCAAGCACGTCTCCTGACTGAATCATAAATATATTTTCCTTCGGAATACCAAGTGCTTCCGCAATTCCTGCATTTGCTTTTCTATGACGATATTCGCCGTGAATCGGAATCGCATATTTCGGTTTCAGAAGCGAATAAATAAGCTTCAACTCTTCCTGGCAAGCATGTCCGGATACGTGAGCATCCTTGAAGATAACAGTTGCGCCCTTCTGCTGCAATTCATTGATTACCTTGGAAACTGCCTTCTCATTTCCAGGAATCGGTGATGAACTGAAGATAATCGTATCTCCCGGTTGAATGGACACTTTCCTGTGAATATCTGCTGCCATACGCGAGAGGGCTGCCATGGATTCTCCTTGACTTCCGGTTGTAATAAGGACGGTCTTCTCAGGTGGATAATTCGTAAGTTCATCAATCTGAATCAATGTATTTTGTGGTATATCCAGGTAGCCGAGTTCCGAAGCTGTCTCAATAATATTTACCATGCTTCGACCTTCCACAACTACCTTCTTGCCGTACTTGTATGCAGAACTGATAATCTGCCGCACACGGTCTACGTTCGACGCAAAGGTTGCAACGATAATTCTGCTGTTAACATGTTCTGCAAACAGATGGTCAAATGTCACACCCACGGTGCGTTCAGACGACGTATATCCCGGCTTTTCCGCATTCGTACTGTCTGACATCATAGCAAGAACGCCCTTCTTACCAATCTCTGCAAATCTCTGTAAATCGATTGCATCACCGAAAACCGGTGTGTAATCTACCTTAAAGTCACCTGTGTGAACCACTGTTCCTACCGGCGAGTAGATTGCAAGTGCTGCCGCATCCTGAATACTGTGATTCGTCTTAATAAATTCTATACGGAAATGTCCCAGATTGATAGACTGTCCGTAGGTAACCACTTTTCGCTTCGTGCTGCGAAGCATATTGTGTTCTTTTAATTTGTTTTCAATGATTCCGATTGTAAGCTTCGTCGCATAGATAGGCACGTTAATGTCCTTAAGCACATAAGATAACGCACCGATATGGTAGTCATGACCATGGGTAATGACAAAGCGTTTTACTTTATCTATATTGTCTTTTAAATATGTCACATCCGGAATGACAAGGTCAATTCCAAGCATGTCATCTTCCGGAAATGCAAGTCCACAATCCACAACAACGATACTGTCTTCATATTCGAAAGCAGTAATATTCATTCCAATCGACTCCAAACCTCCGATTGGTATAATCTTTAATTTTGATTTCGCATTCAATTCTTTTCTCACGCCACACCTCCATGTCTTTTTCATCTAGCTGTTCTTCTCTGGCATATAATTCTACATCTCTATGTCCACATCTTCTAACAGTTCTTCAAATACTTTTAAGACACTTGAAAGTTCTACGTCGTCTTCCACAATCTCGTATACGCTCTCTGTGTCCTCTGCCGCACTCATATCCTTCAAAATCAGACACTCCGCCTCATCTTCCTCTGAGTCCGTTACCAAAATATAGTTTTCCCCGCTAATTCTTGTCTGCTCTAGCACAAAGAATTCTACTTCTTCCTTTGTGTCCTCGAATGTAAACTTAATTTTTTCCATACTACTCCCTCGTCATCTAATCTTGTCCCATACTAAGCGAGTCCAAATAACCCTGCAAAATGAAAACCGCCGCGATCTTGTCCACATATTTCTTGCGATTTTCTCTTCTGACATTGCTCTCAATAAGTGTTCTCTCAGCCTCAACTGTTGTAAGTCTCTCATCCCACATAATAACCGGAATGCCGATACGTCTCTCAAGCATTGCCTTCAGTTCCAAAGATTTTTCCGCACGTTCACCGATCGTATTGTTCATATTCTTCGGAAATCCAAGTACGATCTTCTCTACTGCATACTCTCTTACAAGTTCCTCAATTCGAGCAAGCGTCTTGCGAAGCTTATTCTCTTCCTTGCGCTCAATTGTCTCAATACCTTGTGCCGTAATACCTAACGGATCACTGATTGCCACACCGACAGTCTTAGAACCGTAGTCCAATCCCATAACTCTCATAGTATCTTATTCCCAAGAATGATGTGTGATATACGTCTTCAACATCTCTTCTACCAATTCGTCGCGTTCCATCTTCATAATCAGACTTCTCGCCCCATTGTAACTTGTAATGTAAGTCGGGTCTCCTGACATAATATATCCGACCATCTGGCTCACCGGATTGTAGCCTTTTTCCCGCAGAGCCTGATACACAATCTCAAGGATATCTTTTGCTTGAATCTGTGGTCCGTTCTCTACTTGAAAAAATTGTGTGTTACTTAATTTGCTCATATGCTCACGTCCTTTTATACTTCTTCACTCTACATTTTAATATAAATAGAGAGCGAATTCAACGAATAATTTGCGATTGTTTGTCAATTCGAACATTTGCTAATTGATTTTGCAAATTTTTCTCGGTTTGTAGTGCAATTTTCACATATTCTTTGGTGTGTCCTACCCAATAACACCCCTCATTTTTGGTGATTTTTTCCTCAAATAGTACTTCTACCTCGAGGCCAACAAAAGTTTTTTCGTACTTTGCTCTCTTCTGTTCATCCATCTCCAGCATGATATTGCTTCGCACTGTCTTAACCTGTTCCGGAACTTGTCCTTCCATGACTGCAGCTTTCGTTCCCTGGCGCTTGGAATATTTGAAAATGTGTGTCTCATAAAAGTCCACCTTATCCACGAATGCCTTGGATGCTTTGAACTCCTCTTCCGTCTCTCCCGGAAATCCAACAATCACATCAGTCGTCAGGGCCGGATTGTCAAAATATTTGCGAAGCAGTTGACATTTCTCATAGTATTCTTCTGATGTGTATCTTCGGTTCATTCTGCGAAGCGTCTCATCGCATCCACTCTGCAGGGAGAGATGAAAATGCGGACACATTTTCGGCAAGGATCCGATGGTCTTTGCAAATTCTTCCGTAATAATTCTTGGTTCAAGGGAACCCAGACGAATGCGTTCGATACCATCGACCTCATGAACTGCAAGAATCAGTGATAGCAAATCCTCCTGTTCTAAATCCACGCCGTAGGAACTCAAATGTATTCCGGTAAGAACCACTTCCTTATATCCGTTCTTCGCCAAATCAGTCACTTCGCGAATGACATCCTCTTTCGCACGGCTGCGCACACGTCCTCTTGCAAATGGAATGATACAGTAAGTACAGAACTGATTACATCCATCCTGGACTTTGATGTAAGCTCTCGTATGCTCTGCTGTTTTACTAAGGTGCATCTCCTCGTATTCTTTCGTATGATTGATATCAATCACGGATTTTTCAATATGGTTTTCCAAGATTTCAATCAAGTCCTTTTTCTTATTATTGCCAATAATGATGTCAATGCATTCATCTACTTCTCCATTTTCTTCCTGTGCCTGCACATAACATCCGGTCGCCACCACAAGTGCGTCGGGATTCAGTTTTTTCGCGCGATGAAGCATCTGCCTCGACTTTCGGTCTGCCATATTAGTCACCGTGCAGGTGTTGATGATATAGATATCGGCTCCCTCTTTGAATGGCACAATCTCATATCCATGATTCTCGAGCATTTCCTGCATTGCCTCTGTCTCATAAGCATTTACTTTGCATCCCAAGTTGTGTAATGCAACTTTCTTCATGTTTTTTGTCCTTTCTTTCCTTGACTTTTTCTTCCATAGAGCATAAGATATTCTTTAGAAAAAACTCTCAAGGAGGTTATTTATGAAAACTGTAGATATTTCTTTAAATTCCATTGACAAGGTGAAAACATTTGTCAATTTAATTAACAGATTCGATTATGATTTTGACCTTGTGTCCGGAAGATACGTAATCGATGCAAAATCTATCATGGGAATCTTTAGTTTAGATTTATCAAAACCAATCGCACTTAACATTTATGCCGACGGTGAGATTGCAGACGACATTGTAAAACAATTAACTCCATACTTAGTATAATATAAAACCCCACTAGAATCTAGTGGGGTTTTTCGTTACTTAACTAAAATGGTCTCGACTGAATTGATTGCTTCCGCCATCAGTTCATCAATCTTCTCTGCCAAATTTTCCTCTGAACGACGAATGATATTGATGTTCGGTTTTGTCACAGGATGTTTTGCAACAAAGATGGTACAGCAATCCTCAAACGGCTGAATCGATGTCTCAAACGTGTTGATTTTCTCAGAGATTGTAATAATCTCCTGCTTGTCAAATCCAATTAGCGGACGGTATACAGGCATCGTGCAGACATCATTGGTAGCAGCAAGACTCTGCATTGTCTGACTTGCCACTTGTCCGATACTTTCCCCCGTAATCAAACCTAAACAGCCACTCTCTTTTGCAAAATGCTCTGCAATCTTCATCATGTAACGTCTCATGATGATGGTTAATTCCTCATGCGGACATTTTTCATAGATATATAACTGAATGTCTGTGAAGTTTACTACATTTAACTTAATCGGTCCTGAATACCTAGAAACCAATTTTGCCAAATCTACAACCTTCTGTTTTGCACGTTCACTTGTGTACGGCGGTGCATGGAAATACGTTGCCTCTAATTGTACCCCACGTTTTGCAATCATATATCCAGCCACCGGACTGTCGATTCCACCAGACAAAAGAAGCATGGCTTTTCCGTTCGTTCCAACCGGCATTCCACCCGGTCCCGGAATAATCTCAGAGTAGATGTATATCAAATCGCGCACTTCTATATTCAGCATAATAGCAGGCTTGTGCACATCTACACGAATCTCCGGAAATGCATCTAAGACCGCTTCACCTACGTCACAGTTGATTTCCATAGATGTCTTCGGATAGCTCTTTTTGCCACGTCTTGCTTCCACCTTAAAGGTTGTATTCTTATCAGGATACATCTCATCCATATAATTCACAACTACTTTTTTCAGGTCGTCAAATCCCTTATCTTCTACAACTACAACCGGGCAAATACCTACTATACCAAACACTCTCTTCAGTGCATCTACGGTCTCGTCATAGTCATAGTAACCTTCACATTCTACATAGATTCTCGCCTGAGACTTGTGAACACGGAAGGTTCCCTCTACGTCTTTTAACGAAAAGCGAATCTGATTCATGAGAGCATCCTCGAACATATAACGATTCTTTCCCTTGAGTCCGATTTCGCCGTATTTTATCAAAAAAGTCTGAAATGTCACTTTTTCTTTCCTCCTAATATCTTGTGTATCTCCTCAGCATCGGTACACAATTATATAATGTTTTGAGCGTATAGTCAATTTCTTCTTTTGTTGTAAATTCTGACATACTGAAGCGCAGTGTTGAATCCAAATACTCTGAGCGCACACCAATTCCACGCAGCACTCCGCTGATTGCAGGATGGTTGGATGCACATGCAGAACCTGCAGATACATAGATCCCTTTATCCTCCAATGTGTGAAGTAATACCTCACTTCGAATTCCCGAGAATCCCACACTGATAATATGCGGTGCACTCATTTCATCTGTCCGACCATGAACAATCGTCTTTTCAATCTTTCGGATTCCTTCTATAAAATATCTTTTAAGTTCACGCATCTTCTCAATCTTCGCATCAAAGTCTGTGTAAATTTCTTTTGCCGCAAGACCGATTCCTGCAATACCCGGAACATTTTCAGTCCCTGAGCGCACATTCTTTTGTTGCTCACCGCCAAACACGATTGGCTTAATCTTCACCTTTTCATTAATATAGAGTACTCCAATTCCTTTCGGTCCGTGAATCTTGTGTCCGCTGATTGACAATAAATCAATACCCGTTCGCTTCGGGTGAATGCGATATTTGCCAAATCCCTGAACTGCATCCACATGGAACAGTATTCTAGGATTATAATGCTTGATAATTTGAGCAGCTTCTTCAATCGGTTGTACTGCACCCATCTCGTTATTTACATACATAATGGATACTAAGATGGTATCCTCACACAATGCTCTTTCGAGAGCGTCTAACTTCACGCAGCCGTTCCTGTCTACCGGAAGATACGTCACTCGGAATCCTTCACTCTCCAAATACTGCATTGTATTTAGGATAGCCGGATGCTCAATTGTTGTCGTAATCAGATGTCTTCCTGCGCGGCAATTTGCCTTGGCACACCCGATGAGTGCAAGGTTATCACTCTCCGTTCCGCCCGATGTGAAGAATATCTCTTTCCCCTGTACCTTGAGAAGTTTTGCCAGAGTCTCTTTTGATTCACGCACATACTTCTCAGCTTCTACGCCTTTTCTATGCATAGACGATGGATTGCCATAATCTTCGCATAAGACTTTTCCGACAAGTTCACCAACACAGTCATAGCATCTCGTCGTTGCCGAATTGTCCAAATAAACTTCCATATCATTCTCCTATTTTTCTTCTTACTTATAAGTTATGTGTTTTACTTTCTAAATGATACATTAAAATAGAAAGTGTCGTTAGTCCTGCTGTCTCCGTGCGAAGAATGCGTTTGCCAAGCGTAATTGCTTTTGCGCCATGTTCCATGGCATACTCCACTTCCTGAGTCTCAAAGCCGCCTTCCGGTCCAATAAAGATACCAACCGACTGTCCCGGTAGAATACCTTCTATCATCTGCCTTGTCTCTTCCATTCCCTCTGCAAGTTCATAAGGAACCAAAATCACATCCAGACTCTCTGCATACTGAATCGCCTCTTTGTAAGACATCACCGGCTTCACTTCCGGGACTACATTCCTTCCGGACTGCTTTGCACCACCTTCGGAAATGGCATTCCAACGCTCCACCTTTTTCGACGCCTTCTTATCGTCTAACTTCACGACTGCTCGCTTCGTCGCCACCGGAATAATCTCATACACACCAAGCTCCACTGCCTTCTGCACGATAAGCTCCATTTTATCGCTCTTTGGAAGGCCCTGGAACAGATAAATCTTAGAAGGGAGCTCTGTGTCTGATATGAGTTCTTCCTTAATATGCAAGCAGACCTCATCGGATGTTATAGACGCAATCTCACATAGATATTTCTTATTGTCTCCATCGCTAATATGCAATTCTTCTCCGCTTTTCATGCGAAGTACATTCTTGATATGATTCACATCAGAACCGACTATCTGAATCTCCGTAGCCATAACCTGCTCCGGTGTTACAAAAAAATGATACATGAATTCGCTCCTAATTCTTTCTGGCTGTCACAGACACCCATTCTCCCTGATATGTCACTTCCAACACTTCAAGACCTGCTGCCTTCACGCAGTTTACTACAGTCTCTTCCTTGTCATCAATGATACCGCTTGTGATATAGATTCCGCCCTGTTTTAACTGATGCAGTATCACCGGTGTCAGTGGCACAAGCACATCTGCTAAGATATTGGCAACTACGATATCGTACTTTTCATAGCCAACCTTGTCCTGAATCCCTTTATCGTCAATGATATTACCGATCATCACTTCATACTGGTCTCTTTTGATGCCGTTCACTTCCATGTTCTCATAAGTGGCATCAATTGCACACGGGTCCAAATCGGTTCCCACCGAATATTTTGCCCCGAATTTAAGTGCAAGCATACCGAGAATACCGCTTCCGCATCCAACATCCAAAATCGTTGTATCCTCTGTCACGAACTTGCGGATCTGACGAATACAGAGCTGTGTCGTCTCATGCATTCCCGTGCCAAATGCTGTACCCGGGTCTATGTGAATAATCATCTTATCCTCATCCTCCGGCTTAACTTCCTCCCAGGAAGGAATAATCAATATATCGTCCACATAGAACTGGTGGAAATATTGTTTCCAATTGTTCACCCAGTCAACATCCTCTGTCTGTGATTCCTCAATCGTGCATTCCCCAACATTTGCATAAGCACGCATCTCGTCAAGCTCCTGTCTAACACTAGATAAGATGCTATCCTTGTCCTCCTCCTCTTCCAGATAAAAGCTAATATATGCAACTCCGTCATCCTCCGAAATCTCCGGCAGGATGTCCACAAACATCTGCTCCTTGTCCGTCTGTGTAAGAGGAATCTTATCTTCTATCTCTATTCCCTGAATTCCAAGGTCCATCAGCATACTGCTGACTAAGTCTTCACTCTCCGTAGTTGTTTTCAATCTGAATTTATTCCATTTCATAACTGTCACCTCGTTTTTAACCTTCTAAAAGTATAACAGATAAAGCCACTCTCAGCAATTCTTCTGTAGAAAACATTGGCATTTTTTCACATATTTTCTCCAAACGAACTAGATTTACATCCGAATGTTCAATTTCTCTGGAAACTTTGTGTGCTATATCCACAACATCATGAAAGTTAAGCGTCTTCCCCTGCTCAAGCCACATTGCAATGGAAAGCTCCTGAATAAGGATGGTAGACACTACCGCCGTCTGCATCTTGCCCAGAATATTATCATCATAGACAGCCCCACAGAAATACGTGAAAACAAAATATACCATCAGTTGTTCCAAATAATTTGCCCATTCTTCATATTGACTGCTCTTAAGCCCCATCATCTTGTGAAATGCACGCCGATTGCTTTCGTAGTTACTCTGTCCGTCAGCATACAGCGTAAACTCTGCCTTCTTCACATACTCCGGCCAATCCTCTTTCAAAACCTCAAGTTTGTTGAAAACGCGAAACATTTTTCGCATGGTAGCACAGTACTCATGCTCACCAATTCTGTACTTCGAAAGTTCTTTTTCAAATTCTAGCGCAGACTCCATCTCACCGAACGACTCCAATATATCATCAATTCGGAATATTTCTCCATCGTCCAAAGCGTCCTGCATTTTTTGCGTGAGTTCCAATACCATTCCGATTCGCATCATGATGTCCATGTCACGATTCTGAAGCACGTTAAGAATCTTCTCCCTTGCGTCTGTCAGTTTCGTATAAAGAAGGTAATCAAAATCCTCGTATTCCTCATCCTCCATATCATCCTCAAAGGAAATGAATTGTACAGGTTCCCTGCATCCCAAAATGAGTTTTGCAGCTTCGATACAAGATAAAGAAAGCGAACCCTCTCGAATCCCTTCAAATTCTTCCTTATGTCTTGGGTAATCGCGGCAGGTATCACAAAGCGCATGCTCTCCCACCTCTAAGTGAAGGTCACAGAGATTGTCCTCATTTAAAAACGCGCATCTTTTTTCATATTGACAGAAAGAACCATTCTCCCAATCAATCGAATTGCGAAGGCGGTTTCCAAACGCGCCTTCCATGTTCCTGTATTTTTCCAAAGTCTCTTCATCTATCATAATCGCCCAGCCGGCACAGCAAGTATCCTCGCACTCTGCCGCCACGCATTTAAAATTCTCAAAATAATGTGGTATTGTGTATTTCATTTGTCTTCCACCCTTTGTTATCTGTAAGTTTCATAGACACATTGTACTACACATTTAATATTTTTCAAATGACTAGTTTTTGGTCCCCAAAAAAAGAACCTCACAAAGAGATTCTTTTTGATAAATACTAACATTCGATTCCAACAAGCATTCCCCCCTGCTCTGCATAAAAACTGCATAACCCCCTGGTTGTGCCAATTTTAATAACGGCATCAGCAAATTCACTCTTAATCATCTCAGCGAGCTGCTTTGCTGCCTCTTCATTAAAGCAATGGTCAATGATAACCTTACCGCCCTTGTAACCAAGTTCCTTCATTTGCTTCCATATAGCAATGATTGCCTTTTTCTCACCGCGGCATTTTGCCTTTTGCTCCAATGTACCAACTGCACTTGCGATACCCATTACATGGATACCAAGCACCCCTGCAATCTTCGCAACTGCCGGACTCACACGCCCGTTATTTGCCAAGTTGGTAAGCGACTTTAGCATGAAGACCAAATATGTTGACTTCTGATATTCTGCAACCGCCTCACAGATTTCTTCATACTCTTTTCCCTCTGCAAGTAGTTCCTCAATTTTTTCTTTGATAATCTTTAATTCAGGACCTGCCGACAATGAGTCAATCACACAGACCTTCTTGCCCGGATTCTCAGATTCATATGTTTCTTTTGCCACCATTGCTGAATTGTAGCTTCCGGAGAGATTGCTGGTAATTGTGATACAGAATACTCTGTCAGCACCATCAAAGGCATCAATCCAATCTCCAACTCCCGGACAGGCACTTCCTGATTTTCCACGATAAGAAGCAAGTTCGTCTGTCATCATTTTGACATCCAACTTCTCATCATCCACATATTCTTTGCTATCTGCCACAATCTTCATCGGAACAGATACAACACTTTTGTCCTCAGTTGTCATTAAATCCGCGCTTGAATCAGTTACAATTCTAAATTTCATGTTCTTTATTCTCCTATTCTATGCTTTCATTGCATTTCCCGTATACAATTGGTAATACTTTCCTTGTCCTTCGATAAGCTGTTCATGTGTTCCACGCTCGATAATGCGTCCCTGCTCTAATACCATAATACAATCCGAATTGCGAACGGTTGACAAACGGTGTGCGATGACAAAGGTTGTTCTACCTGCCATCAATTTATCCATACCATCCTGCACAATGCGCTCGGTTCTCGTATCAATCGAGCTGGTCGCCTCATCCAGAATCAGCACCGGTGGGTCTGCAATGGCTGCACGCGCAATTGCAAGCAATTGTCTTTGACCTTGACTTAGGTTCGCACCATCTCCCACAAGCATCGTATCATATCCTTGTGGCAAACGTTTGATAAAACCATGTGCATTCGCCAATTTTGCTGCTGCAATGACTTCTTCGTCTGTCGCATCCAGCTTGCCGAAACGAATGTTATCCTTCACAGTTCCCGTAAACAAATGCGTATCTTGCAAAACAATTCCGAGCGAACGGCGGAGGTCCGCCTTCTTAATCTTATTGATGTTGATTCCATCGTAACGAATCTTACCATCCTGAATATCGTAGAATCGGTTAATCAGATTTGTGATTGTTGTCTTTCCTGCACCGGTTGAGCCGACAAATGCGATTTTCTGTCCCGGCGTCGCATACATCTGAATGTCGTGAAGTACAATCTTCTCGTCGGTGTAACCAAAGTCCACACCATCAAATACAATGTCACCCTTGACTTCTACATAATCCACACTGCCATCTGCCTGATGCGTATGCTTCCACGCCCAGCGTCCGGTTCTCTCCTCGCATTCTGTAAGTTTTCCATCCACTTCTTTTGCATTGACAAGCACGACATATCCTTCATCTGTCTCTATGTTTTCATCCAACAGATTAAAGACACGCTCAGCACCCGCAAGTGCCATAACGATCGCGTTGAACTGCTGGCTAATCTGGTTAATCGGCATGCTGAAGCTCTTGTTAAAGGTCAAAAAGCTTGCGAGCTTACCAAGGGTGAATCCCCACACATTTCCAAGTGCAAGGGCACCTCCCACAATCGCACAAAGCACGTAACTGATGTTACCAAGCTGTGCATTGATTGGTCCCAAAATGTTGGTAAAGGTATGCGCCTTATCCGCACTTTCACCGAGCTCATCGTTTAATTCCTTGAATCTTCTCTTGTTTTCTTCCTCGCGACAGAATACCTGAACAACTTTCTGTCCGTTCATCATCTCTTCGATAAATCCGTTGACTTTTCCGAGATTTTTCTGTTGCTTCACAAAATATTTTCCACTGTTTCCGGCTGCATATCTCGTTGCAAACAGCATCACAACAACCATCAGAAGTGTCACAAATGTAAGTGACACGCTGAGGATAACCATACTTGTAAACACGCTGACAATCGTAACAAAACTATTGACAACCTGCGGGATACTCTGACTTACCATCTGTCTCAGTGTATCAATATCGTTTGTGTAAACGGACATGATATCGCCATGTGCATGCGTGTCAAAATATTTAATCGGCAATTTCTGCATGTGTTCAAAAAGTTCATTACGAAGGTCTCTAAGACACCCCTGTGTCACATAAATCATAATCAGGTTCTGCAAATAGGTTGCCAGAACACCAATCAAGTAGAAGCCTGCTACACGCAGGATAGCCATCCCAAGCGGCCCAAAGTCCGGTGTATCTGTAAGCAACATCGGCGTAATATAATCATCAATCAGACGCTGTGTAAACATGGTTCCCTGTACATTTGCCAAAACACTGACAAAGATAAGAGCAATCACAGATAAATAGTGCCATTTATAAGTGCGAAAAACATAATTCATCAATCTCATGAACAGTTTTCCCGGATTTTTCACCTGAGGCTTCACTCCCCTCGGTGGTCTTCCCATTGGTCCTGCCATATCTACTCACCTGCCCTTTCATCGAAATCTCCGCCACCTTTTGTCTGCGTTTCGTATACTTCACGGTAAATCTCATTGCTTTCCAAAAGTTCTTGGTGTGTCCCGAATCCGTTTATCTGGCCATTTTCCATCACAATAATGCGGTCTGCATTATGGACACTGGAAACACGCTGTGAAATGATGAATTTGGTCGTATCCGGAATCTCCTCCGCAAACGCTTTGCGGATTCTCGCATCCGTAGCTGTATCTACCGCACTGGTGCTGTCATCCAAAATCAAAATCTTCGGTTTCTTAAGAAGTGCACGGGCAATACAAAGTCTCTGCTTTTGTCCTCCCGAAACATTGGTTCCGCCCTGCTCAATGTAGGTGTTGTATCCATCTGGGAATCTCTGAATAAAGTCATCCGCACATGCCTGACGACATGCCTCCTTGCACTCTTCCTCTGTCGCATTCATGTTACCCCAACGAAGGTTATCCAAAATAGTTCCTGAAAACAGGACGTTATTCTGAAGTACGACCGACACCTGATTTCTAAGGCTCTCCAAATCATACTCTTTTACATTGTGACCGCCAACCAAAATTTCTCCGTCCGTCACATCATAGAGACGGCTAATCAAATTTACAAGACTCGTCTTCGCACTACCGGTCGCGCCCATGACACCGATCGTTTCGCCCGAGCGAATCTTAAGATTAATATCTTTAAGAACCGGCTCTTCGCAGTCTATTTTGTATGCGAAATTGACATTTTTAAACTCCACGCTTCCGTCTGCCACCTCATAAATCGGTGTTTCCGGATTCGTAATGTCACTTGTCTCACGAAGCACTTCTGCAACACGTTTCATCGCTGCCAAGCTCATGGTAATCATAACAAATACCATGGATAGCATCATAAGACTCATCAAAATATTCATACAGTATGCTAAGAGGCTCATCAGTTCTCCGGTAGTCAATGTACTACCTACAATCATCTTTGCACCAATCCAACTGATTAACAAAATACAGCTGTATACGGTGAGTTGCATAATCGGTGCATTGTAGATAATATTCTTTTCCGCCTTTACAAATATCTTGTAGATGTTTTCACTTGTATTTTTGAATCTCTTCGTCTCCTGCTCTTCGCGAACATAAGCTTTTACCACGCGAATCGCCGAAACATTTTCCTGCACGGCCGCATTCATCTCATCATATTTTGGAAATGCCTGCTGGAAATACGTTGTCGCGCGTTTCATAATAGTTATAAGCACAACTCCAAGCAATACAACTGCAATCAAGTAGATGCTCGCGATTCTCGGATTGATATAAAACGCCATTGCCATCGCGCAAATAAGGCTCGCCGGCGCTCTAGTAAACATACGAAGAGACATCTGGTATGCCATCTGAATGTGGGTAATATCTGTCGTTAATCTCGTGACCAGACCGGCTGTGCTGAATTTATCAATGTTTGCAAAAGAAAATGTTTGTATGTGATTGAACATCTTCTCGCGCAAGTTCTTTGCAAATCCGGTGGAAGCCTTAGCCCCGAGACGTCCGCCCATAAGTCCCGCAAAGAGCCCAACGGCCGCTGCCACAATCATAATCGCACCCACCTTATAGATGTGTGCCATATTTCCCTTGTTGACTCCGTTATCAATAATCGATGCCATCAAAAACGGCACGCACATCTCCATTGCAACTTCCAAAATCATAAAAAGCGGTGTTGCTATTGATGCTTTTTTATATTCTTTTACTTCTTTTAATAGTAGCCGAAGCATAATCTGCCTCCTTGATCAGTAATATTCATTTCTATATATTAACATATTTTGAACAATTTGATTATGAATTTTTTATGAACATTATAAAATAAAAAGCGCAAACTCTGTTGAATCTGCGCCTCACATCTATAACACACCTAGGCCTTCCAACAACGTCTTCGTGCCCATAAGAATTAACACGACTCCACCCGCAAGTTCCGCTTTTGATTGATATTTGTTTCCAAAAATACTTCCAATCTTCACACCTAATCCTGAGAAGATAAAGGTGATTACACCGATAAAGGTCACTGCCGGAATAATCTCCACCTGGAGAAAAGCAAATGACACGCCGACTGCCATCGCATCAATGCTTGTTGCAATTGCCATAACAAACATCGTCTTTGCATCCATAGCCGTTTCTCCGCAACAGTCGCACTCATCATCCTTCTCAAAGGATTCCTTAATCATATTTCCACCGATGATAGCTAGCAAAATAAATGCGACCCAATGTGCGTATTTCGTTACCATATCGGCAAACAGGCTTCCGAGAAAATATCCGATTGCCGGCATGAGTGCCTGAAAACCACCAAACCAAAGGCCGGCAATACACATATGCTTGAATTTTATTTTTCCAAGCGACAATCCCTTACAGATAGATACAGCAAATGCATCCATCGATAGTCCTATTGCAATAATAAACAGTTCTGCTAATCCCATAAATCTTCCTCTATGCTCCCAACATTAATTTGTCAATCACCTCTGCGATTCCATCGTGATTGTTATCATTCTCCGTTACATAATCCGCTACCGCTATCGCTTCATCTACAGCATTTCTCATTGCAATACCGACTCCGGCCGCCTCAATCATAGAAACGTCATTGCGTTCGTCTCCGGCCGCATAAGCATTTTTTATATCAACGCCCAGCATTTCACATAAGGTACGTACGCCATTTCCTTTGCTCACACCCTCCGGAAGATATTCCAACAACTGTCTACTTGAAAAAGTACTCGCGCATTTCCCTTCCAACCACTGTTGATGTTCTTTCTGAAATTGTAAAAGTTTCTCTTCATTCAAGCTAATCAGCAACACTTTGTTAGGTTCCTTGGTAAGTGTAGCACACACGTCATCGCAAATCTCATAGTCGAGTGTATTTCGATTTCCTTCAAGATAGAATTGCAGTTCCTGACTATTTTTTGTAGTTAACACTTTGTCATCCACTCCATACGTTTGAATATGAACTCCATATTTTTCCGCTTCTTCAAATAAGTATTTCACAAGTTCTATTGGAAATGTCTTTTCCATCCATACTTCTTGCTTATAACAGTCAAAAATCGTACCGCCGTTATAGGCAATCATATAGCATCCGGGCATCGTAAGCCCCAGACGCTGTACTACCTTAAAACCACTTTTTGTCGGTCTTCCGGTTGAGACAACCAGATAATGTCCCGCATCAAGAAGTCTCTGAATTGCAGCGCGATTCCCTTCAGATACCTGTTTGTCATCATTCAATAAAGTTCCATCCAAATCCGTAAAAAGTATTTTCTTCATCCTATCTCTCGCTATTCTTTTCAAATTTATCTTACACGGATATATTATACTCTTTTAAACCCACAATCGCAATGAGAATTATTGACGAAACTTTTCAAAACATCTATACTGAAACTAATTATAATCTACATACAAATAAGGAGATTGTTATGGCTCAGTCAACACAAAACATTGCAAAATCTACACAACCACAGAAACCTTCACCAATTAAGCAGCATTATCGCAAAAAACGTCGCAAAGCGACTACCTTTGCCGTGATTCTGATTGCAATTGTTCTGCTGGTTGCAGGTTGTATGATTTATAGTATTTTATTTGCCAAACCGTCAGAAAAGTCCAACGTATCAGGGATTTCTTCTGAAGAAGTCTATAACAAAGTAGACGTTCCGATAGAGCTCACTACACCGGAACCGGAGATTTCCATCACGGTATCTGTCGTGGGCGACTGTACGCTTGGAACGGACGAGCATTTTAATTATGCAAGAAGTCTGAATGCATACTACGAAAAAAACGGTCCGGAATATTTTCTAAAAAATGTAAAAAGCATCTTTGAATCAGACGACCTCACGATTGCCAACTTAGAAGGTACCTTTACGGACTCCACTTCCAGAGTTGATAAAACTTATGCATTTAAAGGTCCAAAGGAGTTCGTCAAGATTCTTACAAGTAGCTCCGTAGAATCCGTGACTCTTGCCAACAATCACAGCCGCGATTATGGCACACAAAGCCTCTCTGATACAAAGGCAACTCTTGACTCTGCAGGTGTGATACACTTTGGCTACGATGAGACTTCCGTTGTAGATGTAAAAGGCATAAAAGTTGGCCTTATCGGCATCTATGAACTGATTGACCATACCGGACGCGCGCAGCAGGTAAAGGACCATATCGCAAAAGTGAAAGCAGAAGGCGCTGATGTCGTAATCGTAATCTTCCATTGGGGAATTGAGCGTGACGCTGCTCCAAATTCTCACCAGACTATGCTCGCTCGTCTGGCAATTGACGAAGGTGCAGACCTTGTATGCGGTCACCATCCGCACGTTCTGCAGGGCATTGAAGTCTATAAGGGAAAGAATATCGTGTACAGTCTTGGCAACTTCTGTTTCGGTGGAAACTCCAATCCAAGCGACAAAGACACAATGATATTCCAACAGACATTTACATTGACAAAGGACGGCTTAAAGGAAGATAACGTAACCAATGTAATTCCTTGCTCTCTTTCGTCTGAGAAAAACCGCAACAACTATCAGCCGACACCTGCAACAGGTGATGAGGCTGCGCGTATTCTAAAAAAAATAGAGGATCGAAGTGCACTGATTCCGAAACCATAAAGAAATAATTTACACTTTTTTAATTTGTCTTTCCATGTGCATTATGGTATACATAAAAGATAGAAAAAACAAAAGACGACAAGGAGGATACAGGCAACATGGCCCTTAGAGACGAAATCAAAGCCGGTCGAAAGGACTTGGTCGAGAACGGTACCATCAAAGAGAAAATTGCTTATTTTTTTGATTATTATACCATTCACACAGTCGCGATTGCTGCAATACTGATATTCACAATCACTTTTATCTACCAACAGGTGACCAAACCTGACACCGTGTTAAGCGGTCTTGTTTTAAACGCATTCAACTATGATGGAGGTGACCCTGTCGGTGACATGGGTGACGGATTCATGGAATATATTGATATGAACACAAAAGAATACGAATTCGCCCTCAACTCTGCGCTATCGATTAATATGGGGGAGGACACGCAACAGTCTGACTACGCGGCATCACAGGCAATCATGGCTCAATGTTCTGCCGGAGTAATTGATTTCATTTCGTCTCCATTGAACGCAATATTAGATTACGGATATGGAGATTTGGTTGTTAATTTAGAAGATGTCTTGACTGAAGAGGACTTCACTCTGTATGAACCTTATTTCCTCTATGTAGACCGTGCCGTGATTCAGCAACGGCAAGAGGCATTTGATAACAACGAGGACGCGAATGAGATTCCGATTCCGGATCCGACAAAACCGGAAGATATGAAAGATCCGATGCCGGTATTTATTGATGTAACAAAATGCGAAAAGATGGCAAATATCTATGATTACTCTGAAGATACCATAGTAGTTGCAATAGCAGCAAATGCACCGAATCCGGATAGAATATCAGATTTTCTGGCGTATATTTTCGAAGAATAAAACTTTTTAAAAATGAATGCTGTGATAGATTTGATTTTCTACCACAGCATTTTAGTTTATAACATCATAAGCACTGCACGAACTAAAATATCAAGCATTTTTCTTTACCTTTCTAAGTGCGGTTTTGAATTTAATCGGATTTCCATAATGCAGCGTTCCGAATCGGAATATTTTTGCAGCCAGCACTCCCACTATCACACAGCTTGCTCCCAATATAATTGCAGACACAACTACCTCCCAGATTGCCACACTTCCCATCGATACACGGATAAACATCGCATTCCCCGATGTAAATGGGATATATGAAGCAACTTTCATCACAATACTGTTGCTGTCGCTTGTCATTCCGAAAATGGCAATCATAAATGATGCGATATAAATCATCAACACCGGAGACGAGCTCTTGCTGATGTCCTCAGTCTTAGACACCAATGCTCCGAGCATACCGAAGATAAATGCATATAATAAGTAACTCAGCACTGCGAACACTGCATATACAATTAACACATTTGCAGGAATGTTAAACAAGAAATCTAACATGCCTCCCCATGCGTCTTTTACAAAACTGTAGGAAACAAATCCACTTCCGAGAATAATACCGGCCTGCAATACTCCGGCAATCGCACCTGCAAGCACTTTTCCGCAAATGAGGCTCGTAGAGTTCACACTGGTTACTAATATCTCAATCGCACGGTTGCTCTTTTCCGTAGTAACTGAAGTAGCAATCATCTGTCCATAGAAAATAATCAGGAAGTATACTACGAACACTAACACATAAGTGTACCAATAATTCTCCCCGCTATCTTTTCCAAGCACTTCTTCAGTCACATTTACATAGAAACTTTCAGATTCGAAGATTTCCTCTGCTGTCAATCCTTTCTCCATCAGATACTGCTGCTTATAGCTTTCTGACAAAGTTTGGCTAAACATATCGCCAAGATAATCGTACATAGATAAATCATTGACTACATATGTAACATCTGTTGCGCTCTTCATCACGAATCCCGCTTCCACATCTCCTGCTTCTACAGCTTCTCTAATCTCATCTTCAGACTCGTAATTCTTCCAGTCTGCCGGAAATGCATCACATACCATGTCCAGGTTCACATCGGTTGCATCTGCTGACACGCAGATACCATAACTTGACAATTCTCCTGCCTCCTCTTCGCCTTCACCCTCTACGATGATTTCCTCCGAGGTTCCCGGTTCTATCGTCTCTGATTCCTCACCTAAAAGTCCCGGAATCATAGTTGGCACAATCACTACTGACGCAATGATAAACGCTAACACGAAAGTGGTAACTACAAAACTTTTATTTTTAAAATAATTATCAAGTTCGAATTTTAAAACGGTCAAAAATTGCTTCATTACTCGTCACCTGCCTTTTCTACAAATATGTCATTCAGTGACGGTTCATATAACCCGAAACATTCCAAATCCACGCCCTGCTCTACTAAGCGTTTTAGAATATCTGCTTTGTTGCCATTCTCTTTCTTGCGAACAATCACACGGTCTTTCTGTACTTTTTCAACATCTAACAAGTCTGCAAATGTTTCTCGCAAACACTCTGCGAGTTGTTGTGGTGTCTCTCCAAGACTGGAGATAACCAAACGGTCCTGCCCAAATTCACGCTTAATCTCTTTTAAATTACCGCTAAGCACAACATCACCATGATTCAAGATGGCAATATCATCACAGAACTCTTCCACGTAGCTCATCTGATGACTGGAGAATATAACAAACTTACCTTCCTGTATCTGCTCTTTTATAACATCCTTTAGAATCTGCGCATTGACAGGATCCAGTCCCGAAAATGGCTCATCAAAGAAGATAAGTTGTGGCGAAGTCAACAATGTCTGAGCCAGCTGCACCTTCTGCTGATTACCTTTTGAAAGCGTCTCTAGTTTGCGGTCCTCATATTCTGCCACGCCCATTCGTTCAAGCCACTTTTTCATCTGTACCTTTGCTTCCTTTGCACTCATACCACGCAGCTGGGCAAGATATACTAGTTGCTCTCCTACTTTTTTCTTCGGATAGAGTCCACGTTCCTCCGGCAGATACCCAATCTGATAATCCTTCGTCTCAAATGGCTTGCCGTCTATCGTAATGGTTCCACTGTTCGCTTTAAACACATTCATTAATATTCTTATGGTAGTCGTCTTTCCTGCACCATTTCTTCCAAGAAGGCCGAGTGCACGTCCACTCTCAACAGAGAACGAAACACCGTGAAGCACTTCTATTTCACCGAAAGACTTTCTCAAGTCTTTTACTTCCAATTTCAATGATATCACCTCGTTTTATAATGATAATTTAAAGATACTCCTGTTGTGTTTATAATGCAAATATAATTTAATTTTTCCGTAGGAGAACGATAGTCTCAACATGCACCGTATGCACAAACTGATCCACAGCCACCGCTTTTACCACACGATATCCTTTTGCCTGTATCATCTCCAAATCTCTCGCGAGACTCGTTACTTTACAAGAGATATACACAATCGTGTCTACCCCGTAATCCAGTATCTTCGGCAGTGCCTTCGGATGAATGCCGTCTCTCGGTGGGTCAAGCACAATCACATCTGGTTTCTCTTCTATCTCATCTAACACCTTGAATACATCACCTGCAAGGAATTCACAATTTGTGATGCCGTTATGCTTGGCATTCTCATTCGCAGCCTTAACTGCCTCTTCCACAATCTCCACCCCGATAACCTTCTCTGCCACCGGCGAAAGAATCTGACCAATCGTTCCGGTTCCGCTAAAGAGGTCATACAGTGTCTTTCCCTTCATATCCCCGAGATAATCTCTGACTGTGCTATATAATACTTCTGCCGCTCTGGAATTCGGTTGAAAGAAGGAAAATGGTGTAATCTTGAATTCCATACCAAGCAGTTTCTCATAGAAATAATCTTGTCCATAGAGTACTCTTGTCTCATCACTCTGCACCACATCTGAGAGGGAATCATTCAGAATATGAAGAATGCCAACAATCTTTCCTTCCAGTTCAAGCGCAAGAAGCGCCTCCACAAGCGGTATCAAATCATATTCTTCCTGCGTTGTTGTCACAAGATTCACTAAGATTTCTCCTGTAATATCCCCACGACGCAAAAGTAAGTGACGCAAGTATCCTACATGTTGCATCTTTTTGTAATAAGAAACATTTCTCTCCTTAAAATAGTCCAGCACGCAGATGAGGATCTTGTTCATATCTTCATGCACCAGCTTACAATCAAAAGCTGTCAGCACATCGTATGTACTGCCTTTTTTATGTAAACCGAGTGACAAGGGGCCATCCTTATACTCATCCCCAAACGAGAACTCCATCTTGTTGCGGTATGTGAATTCCTTCGGGCTGGCTTTCACACCTTCGAACTCATAATCTCCTACGATAGCCGCATCCAAAATTTCCTTCACTTGTACTTCTTTCATCTTGGTCTGCTCATCGTAAGACATCGTCTGATACATGCACCCTCCACATGCGGGAAAGATACTGCAGACAGGATTTCTCGTTTCTAACGGCGATTGCTCCAACACTTCTAAAAGGCGCCCCTCTGCTTTACCTTTTCTCATCTTATTGACGGCGAATCGAATCTTCTGCCCCGGAATTCCGTTTTTGACAATTACTTTCTTCTCTTCACCCTCAACCGATACAATCCCCTTATTGGGAAATTCTACTTTTTCAATGAAGCCCTCGTATACTTGTCCTTTTTTCATCTATGCCTCCACATTATAATCAAATCCTTATTTTGCTAATTACGGTGTGAACTACAGAATATATAATTTACACCGCAAAATTGCAAGATTCTATAACTCTACTTTTAATAATTACGGCGTAATTACGCAAAAAATATATATGCACCGTAATCACATCTATCTTAATGGTATATTCTACGGTGCGAATCAGCATAATTCTGTTTTACACCGTATCCAAAGATAAATTTGTTAAATTTCAGGCCTATATTACGGTGCAACCAGCATACTTACAACTTCACACCGTAATTTATCAAAATCATCACGTACATACTCAAAAAACTCGCCCGCGCCTAATCCGCGAGCGAGCTTGTTTTTACTATCCTAGATGTCTTCCTCTTCAAAGTAATCATCTTCGAAATCGTCCTCAAAATCCTCTTCGAAATCTTCCAAATAATCCGGTGCAAAGTAACGATATACTCCGTAAGCGATTGCTGCAATGGCTGCCACTGCACCCACAATAGCAAGAATCCAGAGAATCGTTCTCTTTATCTTATCGTCATCTCTTTTTCTT
>JAZQRQ010000041.1:0-19975 GCA_045629665.1 Faecalimonas sp. | reverse complement strand
CAGAAAGTTTTTACTCTTTGCAACCTTTCAGACACTTTTCTTCAGATATTTCCACCATAATAATGTCCGAACCCACCTTTTTAATGCATTCAAACGGAATTACATACTCGCAGTCGCTTCCGAAGATTCCGCAGAACTTCATTCGCTCCGGCACAATAATGGCCTGAATACATCCATCGCACAAGTCAAATACCAAATCCTCCACACATCCGAGACGTTTGCACGTACAGAGATTAATCACTTCCTTTTCTCGCAATTCACAAAGACGCATAACATCACCCACTTCACCCAGTCTATAATCTAATATATGCAAAATGGCTTGTTTTTTCCCCTTCACTTCGCTATACTAATGAATGTAAATTCGGAAAAGTGAGGAAACGAACCATGAGTGAAATCTATGTGAGCGAAGAAATCTATACAACAGCCCCAACAGATGAGTTCCGCCTCCCGAAAGAAATGGCTGTGTATGAGTTATTAGATAAATTGAACATCCCTTATGAGCGCATTGACCATGATGCCGCTGACACCATGGAAGCATGTGAGTTAGTGGATGAAAAACTTGGAGTAACTATGTGCAAGAACTTATTCTTGCGCAACCAACAGAAGACAACCTTCTTCTTACTTCTCATTCCGGGAGATAAGAAATTTATGACAAAAGATTTGTCCAAACAACTCGGTATCTCCAGACTCTCTTTTGCTGAGCCGGAATACATGGAAAAATACTTAAATATCACTCCAGGTTCTGTCAGCGTCCTTGGACTGATGAACGACAAAGACTGGTATGTAGACCTATTGATTGACAAGGATGTTCTGGATGCAGAGTACATTGGTTGCCATCCGTGCATCAACACTTCCAGTCTTAAGATTAAGACACAGGATATCTTGAAAAAGTTCTTGAAACACACCGGACATCGTCATACGGTAGTAAGATTATAAGACGCTTTTCTGTACACTAATATAAAAGACCATTTGGAACGATATCAAATCTTCCAAATGGTCTTTTATTTTACTTCTCAGTTTTCTTTATATTTTTAGGAGTAAAACTTATCGGCAACAATTGCCCCAGGGTATAAGTCTCTATCCCATCTTTTGTAAGCAAATGGATTTCAAAGTCATCTTCACAAAACTCTCTCATCACCTGTCTGCACACACCACATGGTGGAAACAAGCCATCGATTACACCTTCTTTACCACCACAGATTGCAATTGCTGAGAATTCTCGCTTTCCTTCACTTACTGCCTTAAAAAATGCAGTTCTCTCTGCACAGTTGGTTGCAGAAAAACTCGCGTTTTCCACATTACACCCTGTGTAGACACTTCCGTCCTTGCATAATAGTGATGCGCCCACTTTATAATCCGAATATGGGCTATAAGCCTTTTCCATTGCGTCCTTGGCAAGAGACGCTAATTGTTCTTTGTTCATAATGTTCTCCTCCGCTTATATCTATCCCTATCATAACACGTTTCTTTCAGAGTGGCAAACTATCCTCCACACACAGCGCTCCATACCCTACTAACGGACTCGGATACTCTGTAATCCCTACAAAAGGCCTCGCACCTCTCTGGAAATAAGCCTTCACTTTCTCACCATAAAGAAACGGATCATTTCCCCTTTCAATTCCCCATTCCATGAGAAGTGCTGCCCCGCCTGTCGCAAATGGTGTGGCAAATGATGTTCCGCTTAACTCCTCAAAACTGCCTCCCGGAATCGGCGCCGTAATATCCACCCCCGGAGCCACAATGTCCGGCTTTGCCCTTCGTCCCGGTCCTGCCGGCCCCCTACCCGAAAAATCCGCATACGTAAATGTGGTGGCATCGTAAGCGCCCACTCCAATCGTCCGATAGGAAGTCGAAGGAATAGTCAGTGTCCGCTCCTCCGTCGGAAATAAGAATCCTGTTCCGGGATTCAGCACTGCCTGACTCGGAAGCCACAACGCATATTCACCATTTACAATCTCCCGAGGTGTCAGCACAATTCTCCATACACCGCTGTCGATATATGAATCTCGCGGAAGAAAATCAATGAAAATCTCCTGATCAATGCTAAACGGACTTGGTTCGCCGTAGTAGAGCAATATCTGCGTATTCCCGACCACAAACCGCTGAGAACCGAGCACTTCTTGAATCGGACCAATTCTCACACCTGAAGGAGAAATGAGTGATATATCAACCAAATCGAAATATGCCTTCCATATCTGCACATTTAAGCTCGGTGAATTCTCCTGCACTGCTAATTCAATCACTGTCTCTTCTGAATCCACCAATATGCCTGATGTGTGCCCTGCACTGCTGCCTTCATTCCCGGTTCCGATACATATAACGCTCTTCCAGGTATTTGCAATATCTTCAACAAATCGTTCCAGCAGACTGCTTCCATCGTGAGGACCATAAGTATTTCCAAAACTCAAATTAACGGCAACCGGCAGTTGATACTCCAGCGCTTTTCTCACAACATAATCGAGCGCCTGTATAAGCTCCGTCGTCCTCGGAAATCCTTCTTCTCTTGGTACCCCCAACTTTACGATAATCAAATCGCTCTCATATGCAACACCCTGATACTCCTGCGAATTTCCCGCCGCAATTCCCGCCACAGATGTTCCGTGTCCTGAGATATCCTGACTCGGCACAATCTGAAGTCTCTCCTGCCTTGTAGATGCACGCAACGCCTCATTGATTTCTTCCCTTGTATATTCCGTTCCTATCACATAACCTTCCGGTGGATTTCCCATAATCGTCTGGTCCCAGAGACTTCGAATTCTTGTGGTTCCATCTTCGTTCCGAAAGACTTCATTTTCATAATCAATCCCCGAATCAATTACCGCGACCAAGACACCTCGCCCTGACAAAGATAACGGTGGCCTTTGGACAGGCGTAATACAAGAGGCCCTTTTCCCATCCTCAATCTGGAAAAAGAGCCTCTTTGGTTTCTCAACATATTCCACTGTCGGACATTCCGACATCGCATCAACCAGACTTTCTCTGATTGTCACAATTGCAAATTCATTCTGCATTTCCACCACCTGAGCGCCAAGTGCCCGCACACAATCAAGGGAACCGGAATATTTTACAATCAAATCCCATTCTCGTTCTATCGGATTATATCCGACATTCAATTCCAATGATTTGTCCCGTTCCTCCTCTGTAGCATCTAAAGCAAGGTTCAATAGATTTTCTAACTTTTGGTCCGGCATAAATACTCCTGTTAAAAGGATATTTATACTATTATATTTGTAAATCATTCGTCTTTATGCTAAGATAAAAGTCCAAACAAAAGAAGTGAGGTTTAGCCATTATGCATAAAAAAGAAATACTGGAAATTCGCAAACAATATACACCGGAGAACTGCTCGATTACACGTATCAGCGGTTGCTATGTGAATGGTAACAAAGAAATCGTTGCTACGTCAAAAGACGCATTTTTGTCTCTTCCGGAAGAAGAAATTTTTAAATATCTTACAATTTTCAAGCAAACCCTATCCGGTACTATTGGGAAAAATTTAATTAACATGGAATTTCCTTTGGAACAGGAAATGCCGGGTGGTACGCAAGAATTTCTATTGCAATTGCGCAACTCCAAATTACAAAATGATATGTTGCTTGAACAGTTCTATCAGAAAATCATTGAGAACTACAACTATGGTGAGAACTATTACATAATCCTGATTCATGTTGCTTATGATATTCCAGGAAAATCAACCGACGGAAGCGAGATGTTCGATGCGTCCGATGAAGTATATGAATATCTTCTTTGCAGCATCTGTCCGGTACATTTATCAAAAGAAGGGCTCTGCTACAATCCAGAGACAAACCATATAGAAAACCGTGTACGCGACTGGTTGATTGAACCACCGATGAAAGGTTTCCTTTTCCCTGCATTCAATGACCGCAGCACAGATATACATAGCCTCCTCTACTCCACAAAGCAGGCAGAGGACTTGCAACCGGAATTCATCGAAAATACGCTTGGATGTACCTTCCCAATGTCAGCAGGAAGCCAAAAGAGTACCTTCCACTCTGTTGTGATGAACACGCTCGGTGAAGAATGTGAATATGAGATTATCCGCAACATTCACGAAGGCTTAAACGAAATTATCGAAGAGGCAAAAGAGTCACCGGAACCGCCGGTACTCACCAAGCCGGAAATGAAACGCTTACTTGCAAATAGCGGTATAACAGAGGATCGCATAGAAACCTTCGATACAAACTTCGACCACATCGCCGGCGAAAAGGCAGAATTCCTAGTAACGAACATTGCTGAGACACGCAAATTCAGCATTGAAACACCGGACGTTGTCATTAAAGTGAATCCGGAGAGAGCAGATCTGGTAGACACAAAAATAATCGATGGCAGACAATGTCTCGTCATCGAAATCAATGACCAAGTAGAAGTGAACGGCGTACCTGTACGCACTGTACCGGTAGAATAAAAATTTTCGTTTTCTAAGCGCACCCAAATATTTACCATAGAATTCAAAAAGAACGACTATATCATCAATGATATAATCGTTCTTGTTTTTTACCACAAACCAGGTGACGTATATGGTGCCAACTCGGTCGGAATAAAATATCCCTTCTCGTGTCTGCACACCGGACAAACCTCCGGAACCAACATTCCTTTATGGATATGTCCACAATTAAGGCACATCCACTCTCCACCTTCCGGCTGTTGATAATACATACCGTTCTTCAACATATCACCAAGCTTAGCAAATCGATTGCCGTGTATTTTCTCAATCTTAGCAATCTGCAAAAATGCTGACGAAGCTTCCAGAATTCCCTCCTGCTTTGCAACCTCCGCAAACGCCAAATAGACATCATCTGCCTCTTCATATTCATTGTGTGTTGCGGCACACAAGAGTTCTTCAATCGTCGGCTGTAAATCTACCGGATAACCGCCTGTTATCTCAATCGTTTCTCCTGTCAAATCCTTAAGCAGATCGTAGAAACGCTTCGCATGTGCTCTCTCCTGATCGGCTGTAAATTCAAACACATTTGCAATCGCATACATTTTCTGAAGTCTCGCTGCTTCCGCAGCAAATGTATAACGATTTCTTGCTTGACTCTCACCGGCAAATGCCTTCATAAGATTTACTTTTGTTTTACTGTCTTTTAACTGATTGTTCACTACTATCCCCTACCTTTCTAAGGAATAGTATTGCCCAAATCATTCCATTTTATTTAGTTGAAACCGAAAATTCGATTCGCAACCGTATATGCCAAAGAAGATACCTTTCTTCCAGGTTTTCCAGGTAAATTCATAGTTTGTCCTAGAATACCATAGCGAATCTTCATATACAGCTTTGCATCCTTCTCCTTGAGATATCCCCACAATTCCTTTTTCTTCTCCAGATTCTCCGGGTTCTTAGAACGAATCGCAATAATCGAAGAAACTGTCATCATGATTGCAAGATAATTCGTCATATACGCACGCAATCTCTTGTTCGGTATCTTACTCATCTGATACATATCAATCATCGTCTTTGTTACAAAAAGCTGCTGGTCAATACGCTTAATCATATTTTTCTCATTCACAGACTGTCCGTCTCTTCCGATAAAATAGCGATAGAAATTCACGTTCAGATAGTAAAATGTCTTCACATGCGGAAGTGGATAATATACATAAATGTTATCCACATAAAACGTGTGCTTCGGCAACTGTAATCCACACATTCTCAGAAGTTCCGTGCGGTACATCACCGAGTGCATTAAAATATACTGTCCAATGCGGAAACGCCCCATATCCTTCCATGAAACAACACGATTCTCCGGCATCACATTTTGATAATGAATGACCTTCTTATGCTTTGCTCCGACCTTTTCATACACATAGTTGGAAACCAGCATATCAACCAACTTCTGTTTCTCAACTAATTCGTGTAGCGTCTCCAAAATTGTTTTAAGCGACTTCTCATCTACCCAGTCATCACTATCCACAACCTTGAAGTACAGTCCTGTAGCATGTTCCAGCCCAGTATTCACCGCATCACCATGACCACCGTTCTCTTTATCTACAGCCTTTACAATCGTTGGATATTCTCTTTCGTAACGCTTCGCAATCTCAGAGGTTCTGTCCTTTGAACCATCATTTACAATGATAATCTCGACATCCTCTCCTCCTTTTAAAATTGACTCAATTGCCTTCTCCATGTATTCTTCCGAATTGTAGCATGGTATTGCAAAGGAAATATATTTCATCTCATTACCTCCATATAAATTACTAGCACTTCCTATAGTATAACCGATTTTCATGCATTTTCCAATTACAATATAAAAAGCACCTCGAAAACTCTCGAAGTGCTTCTATTTATCAACGTGGGCGAGAAGATTCGAACTCCCGACCTTTTGGTCCGTAGTTATACTTTATGCCTTTTTATCTTATGATATTATGCAAAAACACGCAGAAATACGTCATTTCTCGCCATTTATTTTTTATAACTTTCGATATCTTTGCGTATTATTATACACCTTTGTTAACCAAATGTTAACCAATTTCTTTATTAATATATTCTGCTATTCTTTGCATTTTCTTATCTTCCACAGCAACTACAAGAATCGCGTTAATATGCTTCTGCTCTGTCTTATGCACATTTTCTCTTCTTTTAGTCGTCTTGTATTTACTAAGATATTTTTCTGCTTCTTCTTTATCGAACTGTGGTACATACTTCCTGAGATTCTTATCTGCCAAATGTTTTCTGTATTTCTCATAATCTGCATACACGGCAACGCTTACTAAACCATCTAATATTGCATAGTTATTGTACCGTCTTCCAATCTCTGCTTCAATACCTTCCACCCTCCTATAAACTGTGTGTGATGAACAATTAAATATACGTGCTATCTCTGCCTTTGTTGCGTACATTCCGTTTTCTCCTTTTTGTCTTTTACATTTTTCCTTACACCAATAAATCGATATGTGTATTCTACGCCAGTCTGGTCGCTATAAAGCATAACTAATAAATCCATTATTCTTTTTTCTAGTTCCTCTGCATTTATCTCATTCTGTTTTGAAGTCATGATAATACAACACTCCTTTTTATGTTTATATTACCACAAAACAGGCAATAAAAAACCAACCACCGAATATTGATGGTTGGTAAGTTATGCTTACGTCTTTTTAAGGCCTCCGAAATCTCCGAATACACGCGCGCGTAACGATGTCAGCAAATCCTTATAATGCGTGCGTGTAACGATGTCACAAAACTCTTCTCTCGCGTGTGCGTTATCGTGTCATTAAACTATTCTTTTTAGGGCCTCTAAAATTTCTAAAATGTTATTATTTACCACCCTAACACCTCAGCTTCAACCGCACTTATCCAAGTCCTTCTAAATGTTTCTAATCCCACATGATGAATAGAAGCTGGTGCTAAATACTGTTCATAATATCCCTTAAAGGATTTATTTCTGCTTGGTATCCTCAACTTTCGGAGCGCATCGCTTTCTATTCTCCTTGCACGTTCCGTAGCAACCCCTAGGCTTTCTCCTATTTGCTTTAAGGTCATTTTGTCCTGGTATCTATATCGCAGTACTTCTGCCATACCCTTTCCTGGCAAATCATCAACTGCTTTCCATAGAGCTTCTTTCATTGTGTTAGTGTCTAACTTTCTAATAACATCTTCTTCCACGTTCTGATCCGATGCAATTGTATCGCTCAATAAAAAATCTTCGTCTTCTCCACCAATACACTCGTCTAGGCTTCGTAGATTGACCGCCAAAGCATTCTTTTTAATTGTTTCAAGTTTCTCTCTACTAACACCTAAAAACGCCCTCATTTCTGAGGAGGTTGGTTCCTTGCCATACCACTTACGATATTCATTGACAATCTTCTTATACTGTAGGATTTCTTCTTTCGCGCTTACCGGTATGCGTACAACACTGCAGCAATTATCAATATAACGTCTCATAGCCTGCTTTATCCAAAAGGCAGCATAACTAATAAACGGAACACCCTGCTCCGGATCATAATGCTGTACCGCTTCACACAGACCGATATATCCCTCTTGATTAAGGTCCTCTATTTCTGCGTAGGCTTGGTACTTTATAGCCATCTTATAAATAAATCCTTTATTCTGTTGCCAAAGTTGCAGCATATTCTCTGCTTCATTCTCGCCTGCTCTTATCCGCGCAACTAACTGTTCATTCGTCATTACATATCATCTCTTTCTATTTGCTCTAGCCTGTAGAACTGCGTATATATACTTAGTATGTTCTACCGTTCCAACTTCCGGAAGAGTTTTTCTAGAATCAGGCCGTCTATATGCCTTCAGCTCCTCATAACTTAAACCCAAGTATTGATTATCTTTTTGCAAGATATCATGTATTGTTCGCTTCGGCTTTGCTTTCTGAATTAATCTACTTACTCGGTCCATATTTTTTATCGTCTTTCATTTAAAATTCTTTCCAACTCATCAATCTTTCTCTGCTGATCATCTGTGCGAATGGAAGATAACACGGCATTACAACCAAGGATAATCGTATTGGCTGTTTTGTGGTCCATCTCGCCGTTAGCAACCATATTCATAACTCTTGTAAGTGTTCTTCTCACTTCTGTTGCTGTTCTTGTTTTTAATCGAATTTTAGCCATTATTATCACCTCTTACTCTTTCAAGCCACCTGTACTCCTCGCATGCATCAATGCATATATAAATTTGCTCCACGCCGTTGTACGCATATCCGGAGCACGATAATTTTCTCCACTAAGATAATCAAGAAGTTCTGCATCTGTTTTCCCCAGGTACGGATTATCTGTCTCCAATCTGTCGAACAATCTTGTTTTACTCGTTGCCTTCTCTATTAGTCTATCGATTTTATCCATATACTCGCCTATACTAATGTCCTGAGCAATCATATGCGAAAACTCAGGGCAAACAATTAACTCAAAAGTTCCAAATTATCTCCAAGACGTGTATCTACAAATTCTGCCATACTGTCCATGCTTATGGATACATTAGTTGTACCTTGATTAAATGTGTTCCATGTTCTGGAGATACTTTTTAACCTCTCATTGTTAATATAGAGGTCGACATTTCCACGTAATTGATTTAACAGTTGTCTATTTCTTTCTCTGTTGTCTACTGGGAATATAACGCCGTCGATGCCTTTTTTTGTTGCTATTGTTTTGATTACTGCCATCGCATTAAAATCTTCTTTGTATGCATCTACAATGTTCTGTAAATCCTCTGTCGATTGAATCGTTCCAAGCTCTAACATCTTAATCACATTGGAAAGACCGGCTTGATAACCACCATCTGCTAATTTGCCTGCACTATTCTTTTTCCATGTCTCAGCCAATGTCGTTAATCCTTTATCGATAAGTTCCACAGCCTTGTCATGATGTTCAGTTACGATTGAGTTGAAACGCTCCAACAATCTTGATATAGCATTTTCTCGTCCTTCAGGCGTTAATTCCGTATTTTGATTAACCTTCTGCACCTCTCCTTGTATAATCTCATATTTCCCTTTGTAATCTTTAAATACCTTAATTAATTCTGTTTTCTTACTCATTTTTCATTTTCCTTTCTTGTTTTGTGATCATATTATTTTTACCATAGGGGGTGTACCCTTGATTTCCCAGTGTTCAAGCCACTTCCAAGCATTTTTAAATGTCATTTTTGCAACATTAAAAGACGAATACTGTATCAAAAACATACAGTTAAATCATCAATAATCCCATGCCGGTTGTCCGGTTCGCATGGTATATTCACGCGCTGAGTTCCGGACACTATTAAAAATGCCCCTTTCCGATATACCTTCTTTTTCAAAAATCTTCACAAGCATTTCATACTGCGCCTGCATCAGCGAGAGCATCTGCAGTAAAATTACTTTATCTGCTGAATTGCCACCAGCCATCTTAACTGCTTCCAACGCCATTTCTTTCAATTTATTCTCAGGAGCAACAACCTCACCTTGATGTTTGTTATCACCGATTATTGCAAGTTGAGGTGTATTTGCTTTCACATAGCCACCTTCTGCTAATCTTGGTAATTTAACCTCTGAAACTTTCTTAATTGAAAATCCGAGTTCTTTTCCACCAAGAGCAGGAACCCAATCCGGAACTTTAAATTTCAGCTTATTTAATGCGTTAATCATGGAATTTAGTCCTTTAATAATTCCATTCACCATGCTTTCGATTCCACCCAAGATGGCATTAATGATTCCTTTTATAAACTTCCATATAGCATTAAAAACATTAATTGCAACTTCCTTAACTGTATCGAAATTTTTAACGAGTAATACAATTCCTGCAACTAACCCCGCAATTGCTAAAACAACTAAGGTGATTGGACTAGTCAATACTGTAAGCGCAGCATTAAATGCCCAAGTTGCTACAGTTGCCGCCGTAGTAGCCACCGTACTTGCTATGGTTGCTGCTGTATCAGCTATCTTAGCAGCCGTATTTATTCCCCATTGAACTGCTTGCTTCACGAGTGCTGCTGTCCCTGTTGCAAGGCTAACAACAAAATCTTTTGCATACATTAATGTCAAAGCTAACGTTTCTACTTTATCAACAATTTTAGCGGCAATATTTCCGAATAAAGCTGTTGTCATAAGGTTCAATGCCGCAACTACACCTCCTGCTTGTTGAATAAACGCAAGTAGCTCGACAACTTTCCATGCTGCGAAGAACGCTATTACAGATGTTGTCATAGCATCAACTGTTGACTGGTTGTCTGTCATCCAATTTCCTATATCCTCTAATAAATCTGCTAACGTATCCAACGTGGTTGTAATAGCGTCACCTGTCCAACTGGCTATCGGACTTAAAAAATTATCCCACAACCACTGTAAAGGTGGTTGAAGCGACAATAACAATGGCTCCAGAATTGTAAAAGCACCTGCTAACACATCAAAAAATGAAGGTAATGCATCTTCAATAACCCATTCTCCTAATGGCGAAAGTATGTTGTCCATAAACCATTGCAATCCATCACCTATAATTTGGACAATTGGCATTATCTCCTCTTTCAAATTATTAAAAGATGCTTTAAGCGGTTCAAAATTGATATTATTAATAGTATCTAACATTGGAATAGCAAGACTTTCGCCTGTTGACGCCTCTGTCTTTGAACTAGATGATCCAGTTGTTCCTGTTCCGCTTCCATTCCCGGAAGTTGTTGTACTATTAATAACATTCAGTTCATCAAATGCCCGGAGCCCACGCATTTCTTTAGCACTCTGCTTCGCAGCCTCACCCACACCCGAAACACTTTCAGTCAATGTATCTGCATCTATAATTGCATTAGACAGTTGTGAATCAGATGATTGATTTCCAGTAATAAGTTCCGTAAATGACCTAAATGCTTCCGCTAATGAACTCAGTTTACCTATAGTGGTATTAATCATTTGAACAATTGGAGTGAACAGATTGATAAATCCTTGCCCTAGTGTTGCCTTCAAACTGTCAAATCTCAACTTGAGAACACGCACTTGGTTTGCCCAACCATCTGATGTTCTGATAAAATCTCCTGTTGCAGCTGATAGTTGGTCTTGTACAAATGCATAGCGCAAAGCTACTTTTTCTGCCTCGCTCATTGACTTAGTTGTCTTTCCGAAACCATTTGCTAATGCATAGGAATCCAATGCCGTCTGCGTCATGACAACGCCCAAGTCTTTTAGCGATTCTGTTTCTCCGGTAAATACCGATTTTAATTTTGTATATGCTTCATCTTGTGTAATATTGTAAAAAGATGCTACGTCACCAGCCAAACCGGTCAACGCTGTTCCCATTTCATAGGCTTGCTCTTCTGAAAAACCGAATGCTTTTGACATGGAGCCAAATGTACCGGTAAATTTCTTCGCCATTGTTTCAGATAATCCAAAGGAAGCCGCAGCCTCTTTGGCAAAGTTATTTACCTGAGAAGCCATCTTCGGAAAAGTTACATCTACCACATTCTGTACTTCCTGTAGATTACTTCCAAGATTAATACACTCTTTACTGAATTGAACTAACTTCTTAACTGCAAATGCAGCCGCTAACGATTTTCCAACTTTTGAAGCAAGCGATTGGATGCCTGTCATTTGTCTATTAAACTGGTTTTGATTTACTACTAAATCAAGCCCAATTTGACCTACACTTGTTACCGCCATTTTTATCACCTCCTTGTTCTATATTTCAGGACATCGACACATGGCACTACTTGTCCTGATTAATCTTTATTTCAAATTCTTTTTTACAATTTACTTCCTCACACTCGACAAAAACTCCTTGACATTTCGCATCTGGATTATACTTTATTTCCTGCTCTCGCCCACAATGAGGACATTTTACTGTTTTTAACTTCAATTGTTTTTACCTCCCAGCCATTGAAATAAAAGTCTGTTTCATCTGTTCCAAGAAATCTGCCAACTTCTCTTCACTTACTTTCTTTGCGGAACGGTTCCGCCATTCATCACGTATTCGATGTTGCTCTTTTGTATAATGCTTTAAAATATCTTCATCTTCTTCACAACGTATTTGAACAATACGGCCAAGCGGTGTGTCTGATGAAATTCCTGACAGCAACGCCTTGAATTCATCCCACTTCATTTCTTGAAACTCTTCAGAATAAATCTTAACTCCGTACTGTGTTCTGAATGAGGACACGATTAAATCGAAATCCTCAAACAAATCATAGTACGGATCATCTACTCCTTTTCGTTAGCACTATCCATATCTTGTCCGGTGACAGCAGAAATCGCAGCTTTGAGAACTGTCTGGAAGTCTTCAAAATTTAATTTAAGACTTTCAATTTTTTTGCGCTCTTCCTTGGAAAATAACAATTCATACAAAGATACAATATCAGCTGGTCCTACTTCTCCACCAACTAATTGCATGACCTTTAACATTATTACAGCATCGTTATTCACACATACTACTACATCTCCAATTTCTAGACTTGGAGACTCCTTGTAATTAAGTTTTTCTGTAATACTAATTTTGCTCATTCTTTCTTAATCCTTTCTCACTTTAAAATTACATTAATTGCTTTGTTTCCTTTTTCCACTGATTCGACCTTATAACTTACTCTTTGGCCTGCTTCTAACAATCGAAAGCCTTTCATTAAGACTTCGCTATGATGTACAAAAACTTCTTGTCCGTCATCGCCAACAATAAAGCCATATCCTTTTACCGCGTCAAACCGCTTCACTGTTCCCTGCTGCATTATTTCACCACTCCTTTCTGCTATCTTCCCACGCAAAAAAAGACGCGAAAACAATTAAATCCTTTTCGGATCTAATCATTCCCACGCCTTACAGCTTCCAGTTATTACTGGGGTACTTCACATATTTTGCTGCTGATATTATACCAAATCTTTACATGTTTTGCAATTGAAAGAGAACAGAAAAATTGACATCACAAGAGTTATGCGATATAATCAAATCAGTCAAATGAGATTATCCAGAGTTCTCATGGAGGTGATAGTGAATGGATCCTTATAAGTTTAATGAAATGATGAAAAAATTAAGAAATGGGGAAGATGTTCTTTGCCCTGTATGCGGAAAAGGTTATTTAAAATCAATAGGTGATTGTACAACAACTCACTGTTTTGAATGTAGTGAGTGTAAAAAGAAATTGAATATTAATTAGATACCACCCAGTTGTAAAGATTGAGTGGTATTTTTATACCCATTTTTAAGAAAGACGCGTTACAAAGGTGCAACTTAAAGACACATTAACAATGATGCACAGTACAGACTACCAGGAGTGATTTAAGGGGGTATACAAGCAAAATCTCAGTATTTTAGCCAGTTCCATGCATTTCTATGTGTTATTTTTTCGTAACATAAACACGCATTTACATTACAGAGACAACTACATAATAACATTGAAAAAGCACCCCGAAGGGTGCTTATTAATTATACATATTCCAACTACATGTCCAACCATGTGAATTTGCCATATTTGCCAATTCGTCTTTTCTTGTTTTTGGTATTTCATGTTTGTATTGGCCGACATAGGCATAACAGAAATTTTCCTGATAATTCAAAGTGATCTCTACCACTTCATATTCACCTGGGTTCTTCCATAAAGAATCTTCTATGTTGTCTCCTTTTCTAGGAATTATGGCACTTTCAATCTCTTTCCTCCAATAATGAGGAAACGGATCTCCCTCTACTTTTACTTGTTGATGTAAATATATCTTCATATCTTCCTCCGTTCCACCTAACATCGAAACCTCAATTCCATAATATACTAATTCTCGGCATTGTGCAACGAAAAAACGCCCCACTCTCGCAGGACGTTCTATTGCTCCAATATTCAATTTTATTCTTTAATCTCTACATAAGCCTTCTTATACTGCCCTTCCTGATTCTTTGATATCTTGTAATCTTTCATCACCGGCGAAAGCATTTGTAGGACCTTGTCCAACTCTTCCTTGGTTGTGTAGGATATCTTAATTTTTACACTCATGCAGCCACTCCCTTCAAAGCTCGCACAATCTCATATATCTGTTTTAAAACCCTGCTGTTACTAATTTTATCTAACATTTTAACAATCTCTTCTTTATATTGTGTATTATTCATTATGTAATCTCCCTTCTTTGAATGTTGCCCGGTGCATCGCCAACTACACCAGGCATTGTTTAAATTGGTGTATCTCTTCGGAATGTCTATAAGCCGCCTAATGTTTCTTCTTGGCACGTTCTGCTCGTTTTCCTTGCATCATACCGTAGCAAAAAGCATTCATAACTGCAAGTTGTAAGCAATCTCTATCGGTTCTCATCATTTCATCTATGACCTTTCTATCACCGTTTGAAATAAAATTTTGCTTTGCCTTTCTTATGTCGCCATATATGGTTCTATCAGAAACACACGCCTCTAACACTTGCAGCGTTTCCTGCATACTTTCCGGAGCTCTCTCTCTTAAGGCCTTGCGTTGTCCATCACTGCTTGAAAGATAATCCTCTGCAATATTCTTGTAGTTCTCAAAATGTGGATTATCTCGATTAAGCACTAGCAATCCGCCATTTCTCTCATAAAATAACGTGAGTGTTCCAAGGCTTGCACCTTCTCCCCACTGCTCCGTAAATTGTTGTGCTTGTTTTACTGTTAAATCTGCTATACTGCAACTTGCAATTTGTAATTCTTCATTTACTATTTGATATTTCATAATTTGACCTTTCCGCCGGTCTGTGCTACTATGTAATTGTTCTAGTGTAGCTCCGGCTATGCTTGCCCTTTAGATACGCCAATATCTATGGGGCTTTTTTAATCTTCTTTCATAACTTCCTGTAGAAAGTCTTTTGTCCTCTCTTCTGCTTTCTGCCTACGGATATTCTGTTCCGGCATTACAAGCGGTACTGAACATTCAATAACTCGTTCTGTTATCCTTTCTTCTCCGGGCAATTCGTCCATAGCATAATTACTCGTATAAATTGTAGGTAGCATACGATTTTTCCTAGAATCTACTAAACGAAAGAGCGCATTATTTATCCATTCTTGCTTGTCTGTTTCTACTCCAATATCATCCAGTATCAACAAACTACAATTTAGAATCTCTCTGATCAAATCTTTTTTGTCCTTGTCTTTGATAATTTCTAAATAATCTGGAACTGAGATAAATTTAACAGAAATATCGTGATTCTTTAACACTTCATTGGCTATACAGCACGCTAGAAACGTTTTTCCACTTCCTTTAGTTTTTGAAGATATAAACAACCCTCTTCCCTGCTTTTTGAATTCTTGAAATTTGACAACAAAAACATTCGCTATTTTCTTTTGCGTTTCTACATCTTCACAATACATGTCCCATTTGAAATCTTTGGCACTTTTATAAACATATTCAAGCGGCATCATGCTCCTACTTTTTCTCTGTATTGTTTTAGCATCCAATACAGTTCCATCCGGAACAAAATAATCTTGCGTCACTCCATAGCCATCTAAATTATATGATTCAAGTAGCCCTTTGAAATCTTCACACTCTACATAACTTACACTTTGTACAATACCTTTAAGTAATGTACCGTTTGTAGAAATCTGACGCTGGTCCCCTATGTTCGTCCGTTGCATTCACTCCCTCCTTTTCTCTATTGCTGTTATTTTCTCTGCGTACCCACGTGCGAACAGCTGCTTTCCAATCCTTCATTTTGTTTTTACCTATCATCCAACCTTTTGCTTCGTAAAAGTCAACAAAATTGCTTGCGTTTATGTTGTAGCCCTTTTCTCTGCAGTATTCTTCTACTTCTGTGATGGTAGGGGGAATAAAGCGCACTTCCCCTTTATTATTGTTATTTTTTCTAGTGTTAATTTTACTATTGTTAATATTAGCACCCTCATTTTGCATATACTCGTTTTGCATACCCTCATTTTGAGTATATGCATTTTGTATATTTCGAAGATTTGGAACTAAAGTATATACATTATTTTCAAAACTACCTTTATTCTTTTTAATTTGATTCTTTTCAACAACGCCAGCACCTATTAATAAATTCATATGCTTATAGAATCGTGTATTGCTGATATGCAACTTTTTGCACATAAATTCAACGCTTGGATATGCCGTTGAACCACTCCCAGCATAACTACATAACATCCCATAAATAGCTTTTGCTTCAATAGTTAAGTTATCCATTAACCAAACTTCTTGATATGTCAAACCATACACTCCTTTCTTTTCTCTCATTCACCTTAACCTGTCCTCCTTTCGCTCTGCTCCCCTTGGTTTAAGTACTCCACTAACTTGTCCCAGTTAATCAAATACTTCACACCAGCACGAACATATACTATTTTGTTCTGCAGACATAACTTACGAATGAAGTCATATGATAGGCCGCTTTCTTTACTGGCTTCTGCCAAACTTACCATTTTCGGTATTTGCATGTTCTCACTCCCTTCTATGCGGTTTCCTGTTGTTCCATCAGTAAATCACCTAACAACTCTAAAAACTCTTCTCTACTCATTGCTGCTCCTTTCTCCAACACTCTCCACCTTGCCCTGATGTTTTACTTTTCTAATAAAGTTTCTATTGGTACTTGTAGAGCTTCTGCGATTTTATGACCGATTTCATCTGCACAACGTTTACCGCCCTTAATTGCATTGATTGTCACTCTGGACACACCAGAGATTTCAGCAAGCTTCTTCTGCGTTAAATCTTGTTTCATCATCTCTGCAGTAAGTTTGATTCTATCAATTCTCATTTTTTCACCCCTCTTTCTAAAATAAGCATTTGCTTTTATATTTACATTCTACTATAAGCGTTTGCTAATGTCAATTATTTTTTATAATCTTTTGCTTTTATTTTTGCAAATAGTATGATATGATGACAATGAAATGAGGTGATACGATGACAATAGGAGAGAAAATAAGAGATGAAAGAAAGAAAGCTGGCCTTACTCAAGGACAACTTGCAGAAAAACTAGATGTTTCGCAAGCAATGGTCGCTCAATATGAAAACAATATAAGAAATCCTAAACTTTCTACCATACAAAAAATTGCCTCTGCTCTTCGAATAACGGTTAGTGAACTTCTTACCTTTGATAGTGAAAAAGGGAAAATAATTGATCTTACATCTCTTGACACTATTGAGCAGGTCAATCAAGTAATAAAGGAGATTATGAGCGGAACATCTAAAATAATAACTTCTGATTCTGAAAAAGTTATAGATGTACCTTCTGAAAAATTAGAACAATTAATGCATAAAGATGAACAAGGAAAAACATCTATTGCAATTTATGCAGATCAAGTTGTTTCTTTATCCAACAATGAGTTTAAGCTGTTACTTCTTTTCGAACTCCTTAACATTGATGGGCAAGAAAAAGCGCTTGAACAAATTGAACTCCTAACAAAAATACAAGAATACAGAGAGGAATAATATGGGACTATTTGACAACCTATTTAAAAGCTCATCAACACAACAACCGAAAATTGAAAATGTATCAATTCAGCGATTAATACCGCAAATTAAAAAGTGGAAAAATGATGTGTTATTTATATCGACTAGTAGCAAATGTCCTACTTGTAAACAATATAATCGCAAATATTATTCCTTATATGGTTGGAATAAGCAATACAACAAATTACCAAACTTTTTACTCCAAAGAAAATGTCCGGATTGCGGAACCTTCATTGGAGCAACTATGAAAATATGATAATAATTTCTACTATCGTAGATAAATTAAATAAGACAGAAAACATATAGTATACTTACCCAGGGAACCGATGGGGCGATATGTAGCCACCTACTCTAGTGAGAAAGGGGCTGATGCTTATGTATCTTACATGGAATGATTTGATTTCTTTTGTAATGTTACTAGTTGCTATAATAACCCTTGTCAGTAATGATAAGCACAAAAAATAGCGCCCTCACCCGCAAAGTGTAGCGCTATTTTGTAATACATATTTTGCCGAGGTGGCTAGGTTTCAGCTAGTCATCGGCTCCCTTGTTAAGTATATTATATGCCAACTGTTGCAGTATGTCAACATTTCAAATTTCTTTTCAATCTCCACCTTGCCCTGGTACAGATGAAAGGAGAATAAAACAATGGCATCAATACAAAAACGAGGTAAAACATACCGAATAGCTGTATCAAATGGCCGAAAGCCAGATGGTACACAAATAATCGAAACAACAACCTTCTGTCCTGATCCGAACAAGACGGAGAAGCAGAACCAAAAAGCACTAGAGATATTCACTTTAGAATTTGAACAGAAAGTAAAATCTGGCAAATACCTAGACGGAGAAAAGCTAACCTTCCAGGCATTCCATGAGATATGGCTGAGAGACTATGCAGAGCAGAACCTTGACGCTACAACAGTAGCAACATATAAACGGCTGCTAAACGCGCACATTTTGCCTGTAATTGGACATTTAAAATTATCTAAAGTGCAGCCTAACCACCTAAATAAACTTTACTACACGCTATCACACGAACGCAAAGATGGTAAAGATGGTGGCTATGCACCTAAGACAATCAAACACATACACAATATTATATCTATCATATATTCTACTGCAATGAAATGGAATGTAGTATTAGACAACCCTTGTGACCGGGTAGATGTTCCGAAGCAGACACCAACTAAAGATAAACTCAAATACTTCAACATCGAACAGACAGAGCGGTTTATAGGATTGTTGGATAAAGACTATATAACCACCTATAGCGCACATGACCGTGTGGACGATACCGGCAAGGCGTACCATGTGTCAGAATACAGCGAAACACGGAAACTTCCTACACAGTTTAAACTATTCTTTTTATTGGCCGTATATGGTGGAATGCGTAGAGGTGAAATACTTGCGCTTGAATGGTCTGATTTGGACTTCACGCAGCATTCTGTAAGCATTACTAAGAGTACAACCATTGTAGATGGTAAACCTCTGACAAAAGGACCTAAAACACGTTCTTCTGTCCGTGTGGTATCCGTACCGGCTTTCATCATGGAACTTGCTAGGGAATGGAAAACAGAGCAACTCCGGTATAGAATGGCTATCGGTTCCCAGTGGATAGGCGAGAACCACATCTTTATCCAGTGGAACGGAAAACAGATGCATCCTGATACACCATACAAAGCATTCAAACGTATTATCAAACGATATAATGAAACTATAAAGAATGAAGCTGACAAATTGCCGGATATTCCTCTGCATGGATTGCGACACACATCAGCAACATTGCTCATTAGTCAGAATGTGGATGTACGCACTGTATCCGGAAGACTTGGACACGCTCAGACAAGCACAACAATGGATATATACAGTCACGCATTGAAGGAAATGGACGAGAAAGCAGCAGATGCACTCGACCAATTATTAAACAGAAAAATATAAACGTTAACCAAATGTTAACCAAAGCACTAAAAAAGCACCTAGATTATTCTAAGTGCTTTTCTTTAACCCTTGATTTTACAAGGCTTTCTTAACGTGGGCGAGAAGATTCGAACTCCCGACCTTTTGGTCCGTAGCCAAACGCTCTATCCAGCTGAGCTACGCCCACATAATGCCGCAAACCGGAATCGAACCGGTACGGGAGTATAAGTCCCGCAGGATTTTAAGTCCT